>JBNATO010000202.1:0-3874 GCA_049701555.1 Thermacetogeniaceae bacterium
GTTGCAGTGTCCTAGGTCGAGGCAACTGCCAAAGAGTAGGCTGCCGATACCAGAGATGAGCCTGCCGAAGACTTCAGGCTGCTGGTCATAGCAGTTCTCCAAGAGTATGGTTATGCCGCTCCCTTCGATCTTTTCCAGGAACCTCGACCAGAACTTCAGGTTTTCTTCCAACCAGAATTCGTCGTAGCCGGAATAGCCAGACTTCAGGTCGTAAAAGGAGTGGATTACCATCTTTCTCGCACCCAGCTTCTCTGCAGCCTCCACACCCTGGAGGTACCTGAGCTCAGCCACTTCTCTGATTTTCTTATCTATGCTGGTAGGCACGAGGTTTATATAGGGCCCATGCACTGTTACTTCGCCTGAAAAGTCCTTCAACATTGCCCTGTACCCATCAATAACAGCGGGATTTTCCAGGTTCTCTGGCATAATGAAATCCTGCAGCTCAAGAACATCGAAATGAGAAACGCAAAAATCCCACTCCTTCTGAAACCTTTCCCTGTAGGCACCCGCTCCGAGCTTGATCATTTTCCTACCCTTTCAGCGCCTATTTGCTTTCCCGCTGTCTTTCCTTTTTCTTCACCACATTCACCTTCAGGCCATCACGGAGCATCCGGACATTGGATACCGCTATCATCTCCCCTTCCTTCAGACCGCTGACCACCACAACTCTGGAGTCGTTTCTCGGCCCCAGGGTTACCGCTCGCTTCCTCACCGTTCCGTCGGGTTTTACCACAAAGACGTATTGTTTGCCGTTGCTGGTCTTCACCGCAGAGAGAGGAACAACTATACCCCTCAAACCGCTCAACTGGAGCCTCGCCCGGCCCGTCATCCCCGCTTTAAGATCTCCTGTATTCTTGACCTCGATCTCGATCGGGAAATACTCGCCGGTCGTCGCCGAGACAGGCCCAAGCCTGACGATCTTGCCCTCAAACATCCTCCCCGGCAGGGCATCGACGGTCACCTTCACCGCCTGGCCGAGCCTCAGATAAGAAACCACTGCCTGCGGCACAGTCGCCCCCAGCTTCAGAGCCGAGGTATCTGCGATCGTCAAAAGAGCGACTCCAGGAGCAGCCAGTTCGCCCGGGTTGATGTTGCGGTTGGTCACAGTCCCAGAGATCGGGCTCACAATCTCTCTGTTGGCAAGCTGCGTCCTCAGCGTCTCAACAGCCGCTTCTGCCTGCCGCAGAGCAGATCCTGTCGCAATGGCGTACTGCTTCTGCGCTGACGCATACTGCTGCTTGGCCAGGTCGAGCTTTGTCTGAACCTCATCCAGCTGACTCTGGGATACGGCGCCAGCATCCGCCAAGGCCTTCATCCTGTCATAAGTCTTCTGAGCGAGATCCAGATTGATCTTCGCAGACTCCACAGCGATCCTAGCCTGTTCCGCCTGGTCTTTAGCAACATTGACGGCGGCTTCTGCCTGCCTCAGCTGAGCCTCAAGTTCAGGCGTATCCAGCTGGATGAGGAGCTGTCCAGCCCTTACGTTATCCCCGACATCGGCGCTGACAGATTTCACCTGCCCTGTAAGCTTAGTGAAGATGTTCACAGTGCGCGCCGGAACCAAGGTCCCGGTTATTTCCTGCGCAAAATCAACACTCGCCACAGCTGTTCTTTCCGCTTCGACCGAGATCTTCTCCTCTGTCTTCTTGCCACATCCGAAAAGCCCCGTTGTCAGAACTCCAATCAGCAAAAAGGCCAGAAAGCGCTTCCTCCAAACACTCATCATCTGACTCCCCTCCCAGGTCTCGCTTGAGATTTTCCTTTTCTACTTCACATGGATGCGCACCTTGACGCTCATTCCGACCATCAGATCGACGCCCTCAGCGTCTTCGAGCTGAATCTTGACAGGAATGACCTGGGTCACTTTAGTGAAGTTCCCACTGGTGTTCTGCGACGGCAACAGCGAAAAGGTCGACGTCGTAGCCCGCCCAACGCTCACCACTCTGCCTGTAAATTTGCGCCCGGGATAGGCGTCGATGCTCACATCCACAACCTGTCCAGGCTTCACCTTCTCGACAACGGTTTCCTTTATATTGGCGCTGATATAGAGGTTATCGGTATCAGCGATGACAGCCAGCTGCGTCCCAGGAGCCACAAGCTGCCCGACAACAGCCTTGGACAGGATCACCTGGCCGCTGATCGGAGCCTTTATCACAGCCTTATCCGCCATGACCCCTGCCACAGCGCCCATCGTCTGGGGGCTCACAGCGCTGGATGTCATCACCGATGCCAGATCCTGCCTACCGAGGGGCTGGCCCGCCTTGACAAAATCTCCTTCTTCTACATTCCACTCCAGAAGCTTCCCAGAGATCTCCGGCGTCACAGTGACAGTATCCGCAGCCACTCGTGCGTCCTCCGTGATCACGTAGTACGTTCCGATATAATGGTAGTAGAAAGCGATCGCGCATGCCCCAATAACAGAGAGGATCAAGACCAAAGCAACGACCATCTTTCTCGGCACATCGTTCACTCCTTTTCAGTTTAATGTATTCACTGCTCACTCGGCACCAAAGCTCATCCTTCTGCCAGTACCGCGCTTCAGGAAAAGAGCCGGAATGATCCCAGCTACAGTGATCGCCGACGCAACCACGAAAATGTCATCGATCCCCTTCACAAAGGCTGTCTGAGAGATAATCCCTTGGAGATAAGCGAGCCCCAATGACTTCGCCTGAGCCGCAGCCGTCCCCCCGCCCAAATAGGCAGCAACTCCCTGAAAGAAATCGTTCAGCGCAGGGTTAGCGATAGTGACGTTGTTGGCCAAGTCAGCTGCATGGGCAGCCATGCGGTGGTTCAGGATAGAAGTCAAAACAGCGATGCCGAACGATCCCGAAATTCTGTTGATTATGTTTGTGATGGCAGAAGCGCGGCCAACGAGTTCCGTGGGAATGACCGCCATGGCCGCCGTCTGAGCAGGCATGTTGGCGAACGCCATCCCCAACGCCCGCAGAACCACAAGCGTAACGATCACCCTCGAAGGCGTGAGGATATCGAGGTTGTGGAAGAGATAGGTGGTGTATGAAAGGTAGATCAACCCTGTGACCGCCAAGATCTTGGGACCAAAACGGTCATAAAGAGCCCCTACAACAGGCATCATCAACCCCGAGATGAGGGCTCCAGGCATCATCAAAAGCCCCGCCTGCATAGCGCCGAGTCCTTTAACCGTCTGCAGAAAGAGCGGAATATAGAAAACTCCGGCGTAAAGACCGATAGTCGTGATCACCACCATAATGTTCGCTAATGTAAAGGTCGTGTAACGGAAAACGCGCAGCTCCAGAAGGGGGTTCTCCTGAGTGAGCTCCAGGTAAACAAACAGCCCGAGCGAAATGGCGCTCACATAGAACAGGAAAACGATCGGCTCCGACGTCCAACCCCAGTCTCCTCCCTTGCTGAGAGCGAGGAGGAGGCAAAAGAGGCCCACGACAGAGGTCGCGACACCGCCGAGGTCCAATTTTCCGGGATCAACAGGAGAGAATTTCGGGAGCACTATCCAGGAGAGAAGAATCCCCAAAGCGCCGATGGGGAGATTGATGGTGAAGATCCACCGCCAGTCGACATACTCCACCAGATACCCGCCGAGCGTCGGCCCTATCGCCGGAGCCACCATGAGGGCGATGCCGAAAACCCCCATTCCCCCGCCGATCTTCTCCCGAGGCACCATGCGCATGACCATAGACATGGTGGTGGGCATGATCATCCCGCCTCCCAGGGCCTGCACAACCCTTGCGGCGATCAGCGAATCTATGTTCCAGCTCAGAGTGCAGAGGAGAGAGCCGAAGACAAAAACGGCGAGGGAAAGGATGTAGAGGCGCTTGAATCCCAGTTTATCGCCCAGCCAGCCGCTCAAGGGCACAACCGCCCCGAGAGCCAGCATGTA
>JBNATO010000203.1:0-3857 GCA_049701555.1 Thermacetogeniaceae bacterium
CCTCTGAGATACCGTATCGCTTCTACAGGTTAAGGGTGAAGCGTCTGAAAATTCCCAAATGGAGGGAGATCACTTTCCCTGTCGAATTTGCTACAATAGAAGCTGAAGAGTATAGGCGCGTGTGGGTCAGGCGCAGCGAGGAGGAGGCCTTGCGCCTCGCAGTGGAGCGGGCTTCTCGGAAGATGGCCGAGATCCTCCCCGCGCATGCCACAGTTGCCAGGCGCTTCTGGAAGCCGGTGGTCAGCGGCGATGCTGGGCTGGTGGCTGTGGTGCTGACCGTGGAGACTATCGAGGAGATCGGTGTGAGAAAGGAGTTCCGACCAAAAAGCAAAAATATAATGATTGATGACAGGGGGTAGGTATAAGGTTTGGCCGGATGTGCTGAAGCCAAAGTCTCCGTTCATGACAACGGGGATGCGGCGAACCTATTCGGAAGCCTTGACGCTAACCTCAAGCTGATCGAGGAGAAGAGCTCTACGAGGATCATCGCCCGGGGCGGGGAGATCATCGTTCGGGGCGATGAGGAGGCGGTAGGGCGGACTGTTGCCTTGTTGAAGCAGCTGATCGCCTGGACAGAGCAAGGGAATCACATTACAGCTTCAGACATCAATTATGCTTGGCATTTGGTTCAAGGCAATTCGGACGCTGATCTGGCCGATGTTCGCTCCGAGGTTATCCTGGTGAGCGCTCGGGGCAAGCCGATCCGACCGAAGACAGCCGGGCAAGCTCGCTATATTCAGGCGATCAAAGACCATGATGTGGTCTTCGCGATTGGGCCTGCAGGAACAGGCAAGACTTATCTTGCTGTGGTAATGGCTGTTAGGGCGTATAAAAACAAAGAGGTGTCGCGGATCATCCTCGTCCGCCCAGCTGTGGAAGCTGGGGAGAAGCTCGGGTTTCTGCCAGGGGATATCCAGGAGAAGGTCGATCCTTACCTGCGGCCGCTTTACGATGCCCTTTACAATGTCCTCGGGACGGATACGGCGCAGCGCTTGATGGAGCGCAATGTCTTTGAGGTGGCCCCCCTTGCCTATATGAGGGGGCGTACCTTGGATGACGCCTTCATCATCCTGGATGAGGCCCAGAACACCACCCCTGAGCAGATGAAGATGTTCCTGACGCGTCTCGGGTTTGGTTCTAAGGCGGTGATCACGGGTGATGTCACACAGATCGACCTGCCGAAGGGCCAGGCTTCCGGTCTGGTGGAGGTACAGAAGGTTTTGAAAGGAGTGGAGGGGGTCTCTTTCCAGTACCTGACGAAGGAGGATGTCATCAGACATCCCCTGGTTCAGAAGATCGTGGAAGCCTATGACCGCTATGAAGCGGAAAAAGAGAAGGCGGGTCAAGGCTGTTAGGAGTTGAATCCCTATGCTTTCCTGGCCTAAGGAAAGTCCGTGGCTCTATCAGAGCCTTTCCCGGATCACCCATCAGCCGCTTTTTAGAAGGGTGGCGTGGGGTGTTTTTTTCTTTTTGGTGACGACCTTTGTGCTGGCGTCGTGCTACCTGTGGCGCGGCTATTCCTTCAAGGAGGGGGATATCGCGCCTCAGGATATCCCTGCGACCCGAAAGATCGTCTACATCGATGAGGCAGAGACCGAGCGGCTTCGCAATGAGGCTGCCAGCAGGGTTCCCCGCGAGCAATATTTCTACCAGGATGCTCAGGTTTCCGATCAGGTGGACCAGGACATAAAGGGGATCTTCGCCAAGATCAGGGAGCTTCAGGCTTTAAACCTTTCTGCTTCTGAGCGGGCAGCCCGCCTCTGTGAGTACCTCTCGCAGGTTACCGGGGCTCAGAAGCGGGATTTTGATGCCGATGTTGTCTCTTCGTTGAGCAGCCTTCTGGAGAGGAACAGCGAGGAATTAAATTTCTTGGAGTCGTTTAGCAGAAGCCTGTTGAGGGAGAAGCTGAAATACACCCTGCGGGAGAACGCTCTTGCTGCTGCCAGGAAGGATATTGCCCTCCGGGTTGCTGAGGCCGGTGTCGACAGGGATCTGCAGCCAGCGCTCAATTTCATCTTGGGAAGAGTGCTCAGGCCGAACGTGGTCTTTGACCGGGAGGGTTACAACAAGGAGGTGGCTGCTGCGAAGCAAGCCGTGCTCCCTGTGCAGCGCACCATCCTGCCGGGACAGAATATTGTTCGGAAAGGGGAACCGATAGACAAGAGCGATCTCCAGGTCTTGAGCCAGTTGGGCCTCTTAAAGCCGAGGGTCATCTGGCCGTCGCTGATAGGGGTGGTGCTCTTTACCCTTCTTCTCGGCGGGCTGGTCCTCCTCTATCTGTACAAGTTCCGCCGCCGCTTTCTCTACAATGACCAGTATCTCATTCTGTATGGCCTCCTCTTTGTGCTGACGCTGCTGATAGCCAAAGGGGTCACTGCCCTGAAGCTCAGCACCGACCCTGAGATCGCTAATCTGGTGGGTTATCTCGTCCCTCTTGCGGCTGGCGCCATGCTGATGACTGTGGTATTGGATGCCGGGCTGGCTGTCTTTACTTCTGTCATTTGGAGCCTGTTGTTGGGAATAATGATGGAAGGACAGCTGTCCTTTGCACTGGTCGGTCTGGCTGGCTGCCTAGCGGGGATCTTCAGCCTCTCTAGTTTGAGCGACAGGGGAGGTTTGATCAGAGGGGGAGTTTATGTCTCCCTTGCGAATGCTGCGGTCATCCTGGTCTTTGGTCTGCTCAACAGGATGAGCAGCGGCGTGGTCTTGATCGGAATGGGGATGGGGATTCTGAACGGTTTCTTCTCATCGGTGCTGACCGTAGGAGGGCTTCCTTACCTGGAGGCTGCTTTTGGCATCACCAGCTCCGTCCGCTTATTGGAGCTGGCCAACCCCAACCATCCTCTCTTGAAGCGCTTGCTGATGGAGGCTCCGGGAACTTATCACCACAGCATCCTTGTCGGCAACCTGGCTGAGGCCGCAGCTGAAGCCGTGCAGGCTGACCCCCTGCTGGTGCGGGTCGGGTCCTATTACCACGACATCGGCAAGCTCAAGCGGCCATACTTCTTCATTGAGAACCAGATGACCAGGGAGAACCCCCATGACAAGATCGCCCCGAGCCTGAGCACGCTGATCATCACCTCTCATGTGAAGGATGGGCTGGATCTCGCCAGAGAATATAAGCTCCCGCGCGCTGTTGAGGCGATCATCGAGCAGCATCACGGCACCGGGTTGGTTTCGTACTTTTACCAGCGTGCTCTGGAGAGCGATCGCCCGGAGTTGGTCGCTGAGTCCGATTTCCGCTACGATTCTGTAAAGCCCCAGAGCAAGGAGGCTGCCCTGGTTATGCTGGCTGACAGCGTGGAGGCCGCTATCCGTTCTCTTCAGAAGCCTACACCGGGTAGGTTGGAGGGGCTGACCAGAAAGATCATCAAGGAGAAGCTGCATGACGGTCAGCTGGACGAGTGCGACCTGACATTCAAGGACCTGGACAGGATAGCTGAAGCCTTTGTGCGGGTGCTAGGCGGTATATTTCATTCACGCATCGAGTATCCTGAAACCATGATCACTGAGTTCGAAAGGAGAAGATCGCGGAGTGCAGCTATTAATCAGTAACGAACAGAGCCAGGTGGAGATCAGCGATGAGCTCCTCGGTTTGATCGAGAAGGTGGTGGCTGAAGCCCTCAAGGGGGAGGAGTTCCCCGGGGATCCTGAGGTAAGCCTGCTGCTCGTTGATGATGAGAGAATGGCTGAATTGAACCGGCGCTACAGAGGTGTAGACGGCCCTACAGACGTGCTGTCGTTTCCCATGCTTGAGGGGGAAGAGTGCCCCAGCCCAGGGGAGGAACTGCTGTTGGGTGACATTGTGATCTCAGCTCCCCGCGCTCTTGCCCAAGCGGAGATGTATGGTCATTCCC
>JBNATO010000204.1:0-3836 GCA_049701555.1 Thermacetogeniaceae bacterium
CCGCACTAAGTCTACAGCTACTGAACTGACAGACACCGGATGGCGATCGATGCCTGTCTGAGTCCTCACTCGCTTCCCGACTTTGATCGCTTCCTGAAAAAGCGTGTTGATCACATTGTCTCCTGTCTTCAGCTGGCAAGCCACTTCATAAGCATCGCGCACCTGACCAAGAATTTCTGCTTCACCCAGAACCATCGAATCAAGACCAGCTGCCACACGAAAAAGATGAGCTACCGCATCATAACACGTCCAGCTTTGGAAATACTTCGAAGCATCTCTTTCATCCAAACCTGCTTTCTTGCAGAGATAATCTTTGATGACAGCCAACCCTTTATCTAATTCAGTAACAGACGCATAAACCTCGGTTCGATTACATGTTGACAACACCACAACACCACTGATCGGCTGCAGATGTTTTAACTCCAAAAGGACGGTGGTCAAATCGGTTTTACCAAAAGCCAGCTTCTCCCTTACTTCCACTGGAGCTGTCCGGTGATTTATACCCATAGCTATCAGAAACATTCTTCCACCAACCTTCTGAGGGATTTCAATTTCTCCTCATCGAGGCCATCGAGGAATTTCTCAGGAAGAAGTCTTTCCAACTCCCTCAGGCGCTGTATCTGTTCTGGAAACCTCTTTTTAATCTTCTCTCTGGCAGTTTCCAAAAGCACTGCTACCTCCCCTAGCTCCGGCGCAAGTCGTGGCTCTAGGTATTCACGAATTCTTTTCGCGAGAAGGGGGCTTGCACCCCCTGTAGAAATGCTCACACAGATTGGGCCGCGTCTTATCGATGCAGGAACAAAAAAGGTGCTCATATCGGGATTATCCACCACATTGACAAGAATACCTCGTTTCCTGCACAACTCAGCTACCCGCTCATTCAATTTACTATCATCCGTAGCCACTATCACCAAAAACATGCCATCCAGGTCTTCAGGCTTAAACTTGCGCCGCTTATATAGCAACTCACCCCTATCAACGCGCTCCCTCAACTTCTGGACCAAATCGGGGCTGACAACAGTAACTTTTGCGCCACACTCAAGCAACGTCTCTACCTTGCGTTCAGCAACTGTTCCTCCACCGATCACCAAACACTGCTGGTCTCTGAGCTTCAGCGAAATGTGATAGAGCCTCTCCATCACCTACAGGCTTCCCTTCCAAAATAAAATAGGAGCAACACCCCTCGACAGTTCTATTATAGCCCTCTTTTAAAGCGAGGATATCCACCGGCTTCTGGTTTGTATTTCTTTATCAAGCCGTAGATCTCCTCTTTCATTTAAAAACAGAGTTTATTACGATCATCGTTAAGAAGGTATGTCAAGAATCGCCATATTCACCGTGGTCCCTCTCCAACTACCGCGTGCTCGTCAACACGGAGGAATCGATGCACCAGCCCCCAAAAAGCGCACCTAGCAGTTCATCTGTTTCAAAAAAGGACAAATGATTTATGCACCTTCATCAGCAAATCCAAGGGTTTCCACTTTTTTCTTCCTATAAACCAGTTTAGAAACAATTATACCTACTTCGTATAGTACCAATATCGGCGCTGCCATGATCGTTTGATTAATAGGATCAGGGCTAGGCGTCAGAACCGCAGCTATGATAAATATCACAACAATCGCATATTTTCGTTTACTGACAAGCCATTCAGGCTTAACGATCCCTATCTTAGTCAAGAAGTAAACAACAACCGGGTATTCAAAAATAAACCCAAAGGGGATAAGAAACGAAAGTATGAAAGAAAGGTATTGGCTTACATTGATGATTGGTGTAAAGTCCCCAGCCAGTTTAATCAATACATAAATCATAACAGGCAGAAGCGTGTAATAGCCAAAAACTACGCCTCCAACGAAGAGCAAAACCGAGATGGGGACTACTTTAAGCACATACTTCTTCTCATTAGGATATAAAGCAGGGACAACAAAGCGCCATATCTGCCAGATAACAACAGGAGCAGCAAAAACAAGGCCTCCTAACAGAGCCACTTTGAATTTAAAAAAAAGCCCCTCAGTTACGCTAAAGATAACCGGTTTCAGGCCAAGCGGTTTCAGCGGCCTCGTCAGTATCTCCAAGAGGCGATCGACAAAGTAAAACGCCACCAAACTAGCAATGCCGATGGCGATCAGAGAGTTGATAATAACTTTTCGAAGTTCTTCAAGGTGTTTCAGCAACGGCATGGTTGCATCATTTATTTGTTCAGGGTTATTTGCCGACATTTCTGACTCCTATCCTCCCATAATTCAGAATCAGAAGTCTCTCTTTACCACAAAATCGGTAAGAGCCGCCAGCAATCTTCGGGGAGGCGCCTCTGGGAGCAGCATCAGTTCCCTGCGGGCCTTTTCTGCATACATGTTTCCCCACATTCTCGCCAAATCCAAGGAACCAGAGCTTCTCACCAGAAACATTGCCTCTTCCCAATCAGATTCTTTCTTATCTTCCTTCTCAAGTATGCTTACCAGCCGGCTTTTTGTTTCCTGACTCCTCAATGCAAAATACACAGGAAGAGTAATGATCCCCTGACGCAGATCGCTACCAACTGGTTTCCCGCATACTCTTTCCGTTCCTACAAAATCCAAAACATCATCCGCTATTTGAAAAGCCATGCCAAGATAATAGCCAAACCTTCTCAGGCAACCTGCTAAATCAGGAGGGGCTCCTCCAGCTAAAGCTCCTGTAAAACAGCAGGTAGAAAACAGCAGAGCTGTCTTTCTCTTTATCCTCCTCAGATATATCCGCAACCCTTGATTTATTTTACCGGATGTCTCAATTTGTTCTATTTCTCCCTCGCACATCCGCAGGCAAACATCAGCGAGCAGCCGGGCAATCTCTTCGCTGGCATTTTGAGCAACGAGAATCAGTGCTTGCGCCAATAGGTAATTCCCACTGAAAATGGCGATAGCATCCCCCCATTTAGCGTTTACAGTAGGGGTCCCACGCCGAGTTGAGGAACCATCGATCACATCATCATGTACCAGAGATGCCATGTGAATAAGTTCGATAGCTGCAGCAAGAGGAATGACTCTTTCCCTATGATACTCGAACAGCTTTGCCGAAAGGATCACAAAGGCAGGCCTTAGTCTCTTGCCACCGGCTTTAAGGAGATGCTCTGACGTTTCTCTTAAAAGCGTATCAGATGTAAGGGAGTATCTTTTAATTTCTTCTTCAACATATCTCAGTTCATCTTCGATATCTCTCAAGAGCTCACAATACACCATGTATACCTCATCCCGAACCTATTAATTTAAAATTTTTCATCCCTTTTTCACGCCTATTAGTCCTAAAAGTCGCTCTATAAAGAAATCTACTATATCATCCAGGGTTCGCGGTCCAAAATAAAACGCAGGCATTGGAGGAACGATATGAACACCGATCTCCGCCAATTTAAGCATATTTCTCAGATGAATGGGGCTCAGTGGGGTCTCCCTAGGCACTAAAACCAGAGGCCTTCGTTCTTTCAATGTAACATCTGCAGCGCGCTCAATAAGATTGCGAGAAATCCCGTTGGCGATTCCCGCTAAAGTTGCCATGCTACAGGGTACGACCAACATACCCTTAGTTGGGAAAGACCCGCTTGCCAATTCACATCCAATATCCTGCCAATCATAGTAGGAAAAACCTTCGTCCATCGCATGATATCCCAGATAGCCCCTCAATGACATTTCAATCTCCTTCCGATCTCCAGCCAAAACCCAACCCAATTCATCATGAACAACACGCATCCCTGGGCCTGAGATCGTCAGGCAAACCCTTTCTTTTGCTTCTTTCAAAGCCCTAAGAAGTCGCTCAGCATAGATTGCTCCTGAAGCTCCTGTAATCGCTACAACCCATGGTGCCAT
>JBNATO010000205.1:0-3828 GCA_049701555.1 Thermacetogeniaceae bacterium
GGTCGTGCTCGGGACTGTCGCTGTAAGCGATCCGGATCTTGTGAGAGAGGCTTGTTTGGAGTTTGGAAAAGAGCGCATCGTTGTGGGGATCGACGCCAGGGATGGGATGGTCGCTGTCAGGGGATGGAAAGATGTGACCCAAAGGCACTTTCTCGATGTTGCCCTAGAGATAAGGGAGTTGGGGGTCGAACGGCTGGTCTTTACAGATACCTCGCGAGATGGGATGCTCTCTGGCCCGAATTTCCAGGCGATCAGGGAGCTGGGGCGCAGGACGGGGATGCGACTCATCGCCTCGGGAGGAATCAGCTCCATCGATGACCTGATCGAGTTAAAAAAGCTGGAGCCCGATGGGGTTGAGGGTGCCATCTTGGGGAAGGCGCTCTACGAGGGGAAGATCCAGCTGGAAGAGGCTGTTTCGGTGGCCTCATGTAAACTCTAGTAGGAGCAGAGCGAGCAAGGTGGGAGGAGTAGGTTGTGCTGGCTAAGAGGATCATTCCTTGTCTCGATGTGGATGCCGGGCGGGTCGTTAAAGGGGTGAAGTTTGTCCAGCTGCGGGATGCCGGTGATCCTGTGGAGCTGGCGGCTTACTACGATGCCTCCGGGGCGGATGAGCTGGTTTTTCTGGATATCACCGCTTCTCACGAGGGGCGGGAGACGATGATCGATGTGGTGCGGCGCACCGCTGAGAACGTGTTTATCCCTTTTACGGTTGGCGGGGGGATCCGCACCATCGAGGACATCAGAAGGATGCTGCAGGCCGGAGCTGATAAGGTCTCCATCAACACCGCGGCCGTGTTGGACCCCTCTCTGATCGAGGAGGCGGCCAGGAGGTTTGGCAGCCAGTGCATCGTCGTGGCTATTGATGCCAGGCAGATCGGCCCCAGCCGATGGGAGGTGCTGACACATGGCGGGAGGCGAGGCACTGGCATCGATGCGGTGGAGTGGGCTAAGGAAGTGGAGAGGCGCGGCGCGGGGGAGATCCTGCTGACAAGCCTCGACCGCGACGGCACCAAGGACGGTTACGACCTGGAGCTGACTCGGGCTGTTAGCGAGGCGGTGCGGATACCCGTGATCGCTTCGGGTGGAGCTGGTACGCTGGAGCATCTGTATCAGGGCCTGACGCTGGGTGCAGCTGACGCCGTCCTGGCTGCATCGATCTTTCACTACCGGGAGTACACCATAAGGGAGGCTAAGGCCTACCTGAGAGAAAGAGGGGTGGCTGTAAGGCTGTGAGGACAACGCCTGTGCTGTCTGACGAGGGAGAGATCAAGGCTGTTCTGGAAAGGATCAAGTTTGACAAAGATGGCCTGGTTCCGGCTGTGGTCCAGGATGTCGAGAACGGGGATGTATTGATGGTGGCCTATATGAATCGGGAGTCCTTGGAGCGTTCCTTGAGGACTGGAAGGACGTGGTTTTACAGCAGAAAGAGGAAGTCTCTCTGGCTGAAAGGGGAGACGAGCGGGAACTATCAGTACATCAGAGAAGTGCGCTATGACTGTGATGCCGATACCCTGCTGATAAGAGTGGAACAGGTGGGGAATGCCTGCCACGAGGGGTACCGCTCTTGCTTCTTCAGGTGCATCGGCCAGCCTTACGTCAGGGAGGAAAAGGGGGGCTCCGGCATCCTCGAGGAGCTTTTTGCGGTCATCATGGAGCGAAAGGAGACGCTCCCGGAGGATTCCTACACCGCCAAGCTGTTCCGGAAGGGGATCGACAGGATCACCCAGAAGGTTGGGGAGGAAGCTGTGGAAGTGGTGATCGCTGGCAAAAACCGGGATAAGGCTGAGCTGATCGAGGAGAGCGCTGATCTCATCTACCATCTCCTGGTTTTGTTGGCTGAGTGCGGTGTCACCCCCGGCGAGGTTTGGGCAAAACTTGCTGAGCGGCGGCGATAGGTGGTTACGATGGGTTTTTGGGAGGATTTGAATCCGGTTCAACAGGAATGCGTTCGCCACACGGAAGGCCCCCTGATCATATTTGCGGGTGCAGGAAGCGGGAAAACCCGGGTTCTCACCTACCGCATCGCTTACCTGCTGCGGTCGGGGGTCTCTCCGTTCCGGATCCTGGCGGTGACTTTTACGAATCGCGCAGCCGATGAGATGCGGCAGCGGGTCTGGAGACTGGCTGGAGCTGCGGCGCGGGATGTGTGGATCGGCACCTTTCACTCCCTGGCTGTACGCATCCTCCGCCAGGAGTGGCGGCATCTCCCCTACGAACGCCACTTCGTGATCTACGACGATGATGACCAGCT
The DNA here is from genome assembly GCA_049701555.1 of Thermacetogeniaceae bacterium. Classification (GTDB taxonomy): domain Bacteria; phylum Bacillota; class DSM-12270; order Thermacetogeniales; family Thermacetogeniaceae; genus JBNATO01. Next base: position 2,252 of record JBNATO010000205.1, read on the forward strand.
GACGCTGATGAAACACTGCCTGCGTGAGCTCAACATCGACGACAGGAAGTATAGGCCGCGCTCCATGTTGGCGATCATCAGCGGTCTGAAAAATGAGCTGATCGGGCCTGAGGAGTATGCATCGAGCGTGAGCAACCCCAGAGAGGAGGCGATTTCCCGAATCTATGCCTATTATCAGTCGAAGCTGCTCTTGCAAAACGCCATGGACTTTGATGACCTCCTCTTCCAGACGGTGATGCTCTTCAGAAGAGAGCCGCTGGTTCTGAGGAACTATCAGCAGCGCTTCCAGTACATCATGGTCGATGAGTACCAGGATACGAACCATGCCCAGTACGAACTGGTGCGCCTTCTGGCGGGTGGCCACAGAAACCTCTGCGTTGTAGGGGATGATGACCAGTGCATATATGGGTGGCGGGGGGCGGACATCAGGAACATTTTGAGCTTTGAGCATGACTACCCTGATGCCCGGGTGATCAAGCTGGAGCAGAACTACCGCTCTACACAGCGGATTCTGGCTGTTGCGAATTCGATCATCTCCCACAACAGGGGAAGAAAGCCGAAGCAGCTGTGGACATCCAACGAGGCGGGTGACCCCATCTACTGCTACCAGGCTCTCGATGAGAGGGATGAGGCCGGTTTTGTGATCGCTATGATCGAGAAGCTTCGCCAGGAGAGAGGCTACCAGTACAAGGACTTTGCGATTTTTTACAGAACCCATGCGCAGTCCCGGGCGTTTGAGGAGGAGTGCATAAGAAGAGGCGTTCCCTACCGTGTCTTCGGAGGCCTCAGGTTCTACGAGAGGAAAGAGATAAAGGATATCATCGCCTACTTGAGGGTGATCGCCAACCCGGCGGACGAGGTTTCCCTGCGGAGGATCATCAACGTTCCGCGGCGCGGAATAGGTGAGGCTGCGCTGGCGCGCGCCGAGGAGATCGCCTTTCAAGAGGAACGCAGCCTGGCTGAGGTTCTTGCTCGCCCGGAGGAGATCCCTGGCCTTGCCCTGCGCACAGTAAAGGCTATTCAGGCGTTTTTCGAGATGCTGGGGCGCTGGCGCCGGGAGCAGGATGAGCTGGGGGTTGCCGGGCTTGTGGAAAAGGTTCTGGAGGAGACAGGTTACCTCTCGCTTTTGGAAGCTGAGGGCACAGTTGAGTCAGAGACCAGGCTGGAGAACATCAAGGAGTTCATAGGCATGGCGCGCCAGTACGATGAGGAGAACCCTAGCAGGTCGCTCCTCGGCTTTCTGGAACAGCTCGCCTTGGTGGCGGATGTCGACAATTACAGGCCTGATGAGAATGCTGTGACCCTGATGACTGTCCACAGCGCCAAGGGCTTGGAGTTCCCCGTGGTATTCTTGACAGGGTTGGAGGAGGGGATCTTCCCTCACGCGCATTCCCTGGGGAATGAAGAGGAGTTAGAGGAGGAGCGTCGCCTATGCTATGTGGGGGTTACCAGGGCGCGGCAGCAGCTCTTTCTGTCATGGGCGTGCCGGCGCTTCCTGCACGGGGGCGAACTCTTCAGAGAGCCGTCCCGCTTCCTTTCCGAGATCCCTGAGGAATTCCTCTACCCCGTTGTCCTCA
>JBNATO010000206.1:0-3809 GCA_049701555.1 Thermacetogeniaceae bacterium
GACGTGCTGAATCCTGCTGATCTCTTGAGTTCTTGGGAGGACTATCTGAAGGTCTACAGTTTGATTCATCTTACCTCCCCCATTAGAATATTGCTATAAGTATAGTTTTTCCTCAGTGGTTACTGAGTTCCCTCCTTATTCCAAATTGTACATTTTACGTTTTTACATCGACCGGTTTCTATACTTATATACTATTTAACTTCTCTTTTCCTTGGTTTTTTCCTGCCGCGTTTTGAGCTTGAATTTAGAAGAAAATGTAAAAAATAAGAGTTATTCTACTAAGCCGCTTTTCTTCCGGCTCAACCGGCCTCGCAAGCGCAAAATTGCTTTAGTATGCAGCTGAGATATGCGCGATTCGGATAAGTTTAAAACTTGTCCTATTTCCTTCAGTGTGAGTCCTTCATAGTAATAGAGAGTGATGACCAGTTTTTCTTTTTCTGGTAGCTTTTCGATGGCTTCGGATAAGATCCGTTTCATCTCTTCAAACTCTATATGTTCAGCCGGATTAACGGCATTAGCGTCTGCGATCAGTTCATCAGGGGATAATCCCTCTTCACTATCGCTTTTACACAGGTATTCATCAAAGGACAGTAAAGTCGAGGGAGCGACTTCATGCAACAAACGGCTCAGGCTCTTAAGATCCAAACCCAGATAGTCAGCCAGTTCCTGATCTTCTGGTGGTCGTCCGAGAGTTTTTTCTAATTCTACCATGGCCTTTTCAAGTTTTTTGGCTTTGGAACGCACCGACTGGGGCACCCAATTGAGAGAACGAAGCCAATCGATAATGGCTCCCTTAATTCTAGCAAGGGCGAATGTTTCAAACTTAATTCCTCTATCAGGGTTAAAGCGATCAACTGCGTTGATCAAGCCATATACCCCTGCACTCACCAGGTCATCCACTTCAAAATATCCCTTAAGGCTGACTGCTATCCTTCCTGCTACATATTTAACTAGATGTATATAATGAAGAATCAGCTGTTCCCGGGCGTTGAGGTCTTTTTTCGTTTTGAATTTATACCAAAGCTGTTGTGTCGTGTTTCCTTGGTCACGAGTCTCCAGTTCTTTCTCTTTCAATGACCCAACCTCCGGAAGAGGAAAATTCGAAAATATCATATAATCTTTTCCCCATGATCAATTGTTCGAATATACAAGTTTCCAGTTGTTGTACAGAGTTCTATTGTTCTTCCGTAATTTCCTCCAGTATCCTGGGCAACAAGCGGTATCCCTTCTTTAGCCAGGGCTTTTTTTACGGCCTCAACGTTGCGTTCCCCGATGCGCATAACCTCTGATGCGTTCGAAAAAACAAACATTTGAGCTCCTCCTGCTATCTTTGCGACAATTCTTGACTTTGAGGCACCTAATTTCACCATTTCGGAAATCAGTGCAGGGACAGCAGTGTCCGCGAATTTCGCTTTATTTGGCGAATTCTTATTCTGGTTCGAATCTGGCAGCATGATATGCGCTAGGCCGCCTACCTTAGCCTGTGGGTCATAGAGACAAATGCCAACGCATGAACCAAGGCCTGCAGTTGAGAGGTTGATCGGTGCTTTGGCTACCTTGAGCTCTGCAATTCCTACTTTTACCGTTTCTCCCACTAATTGTTCACCCCAAGCATATTCAGGATTGCTTCGAGAGACTCGGCTTCGGGGAGGAAGAAGAGGTGCCCCTTTATACACCTGAACGCTTGGAGGTGAAGGTCCGTCTTGAAGTACAAGACTTTATCCCCTACCATTCCAGCGTTGTGAAGGACAGTGCCGAGGATCGCACCAGCCATATCGGCACAGAATGCTGGTACAGATGGAATATATTTTAATGAGGTAAGAGTAGCCAAGGCATTTAAAAAAGAACCGGTCAATATATTTCCTACTTCCATCAGGGCGGAGGATTCAAACTGATTGAAGGTGTTTGATGTAGATGTTTTCTCGTTGTAATCCTTTAAGAGAATTGAAAGCAACTGTTTGGCGTCTTCTACTGGGAACAGCAATAAAATCATTCCTGGTGCCGAACCTGATATTTTGATGTAAACACCTGCTACATGGGTTTCGGGCCCCCCGACGATATCCGGGACATCGGAAAAGTGGCAGATATCAATTCTAGGGATACCCATTTCTACTCTCTTTCCTATAAGTTTCGAAAGGGCAGTAGCTGCGTTGCCCGCTCCAATATTCCCTATTTCTTGAAGAGCATCGAGCTGGAAACTGGTCAGTGATCGAAAGTCTCTTGCCATCACAATACCCTCTTTTCAGGAGACTGCTTCGGGTCTTTTGAGATCAAGCAGTGACTCTAAATCCAATAACAGGATCAAACGCCCATCAAGTTTTCCTATTCCTTTTATGAAGGCTACGTTGGTGAGGTTGCCTGCGACTGTTGGCGGTTCAAAGGCGCTATGCGATAAATATAACACCTCCAGAACTTGGTCTACTATCAGACCAACCGAGTTCCTTTGAACATCAACAACAATTATCCTCGTTTTCTCGGTGTCATTCCGTTTTTCTAAACCAAGACGGTGATGCATATTAACGACAGGGATCACATTGCCACGAAGGTTTATCACTCCTTCTATAAAATCTGGTGACCTCGGGACGCGGGTGATCGGCAGAAGTCTAATGATCTCTTGGACTTGGTTCACCTCAATTCCATACTCTTCTGTACCTATCGAAAAGACAACCAGCTGTACTTCGATTTTCTGATTTGACTTCTCTTCTGGCATTTGTGCTCACCATCCCATGTCAAACTAAGCTGTTTACGTCAAGTATGAGGGAAACCTGGCCATTTCCTAAAATAGTAGCTCCTGCAATACCACGGATACCATTTAAAAGCTGCCCAAGCGATTTGATGACGATCTCTTGCTGACCAACTAACTGGTCAACGACCAGTCCGAAACGCCTTTCTCCCTTCCTCACGACTACTACAAACAGTTCTTCGTTATTCCTTCCGTCAGTAGGAACGTCGAGCAACTTTTCAAGCCTAAGAAGTGGCAAAACAGTTCCTCGCAACAACATTACCTCTTGATTTTTTACCGTCTTGATATCTTCAGGCAGTATGAAGGTTGTTTCGTCGATTGAACTCAAGGGTATGGCATACTGTTCTTTCCCAACGCTGACCAGCAGGGCTTGGATAATGGCTAGAGTCAGGGGAAGGCTTATGCTGACTTTAGTTCCGATATTTTTTCTTGTTTCAATTGATATACTGCCATTTAGTGACTCGATTTTAGATTTTACAACATCCATTCCAACTCCTCGGCCTGATAAATCTGTTATTGCATCAGCAGTGCTGAACCCTGGTTGGAATATGAGCTTTAGCAACTCATCCTCACCTGCATCTTCGGCTTCTTTTTCTGTTAGCAGTCCGTTTTCTACTGCCTTTTTCCGTATTTTTTCAATATCTATGCCTCTTCCGTCATCTTCAACTTCGATGACCACGTTGTTGCCATCTTGTCGAGCAGCGAGACGAAGCATTGCTGTTCTTTCCTTGCCTGCTTTGATCCTCTCGTCTGGGTTCTCGATTCCATGATCAAGGGCGTTTCTGATCAGATGTACAAGTGGGTCACCAATTTCATCGATCACAGTTCTGTCGAGTTCTGTATCCTGTCCTTCGATAATGAAGCGGACATCTTTATTCAATTCGCGAGAGAGATCTCTCACCATTCTCGGGAATCGGTTGAAAACTTGCTTGATAGGAACCATTCTAACCTTCATCACTATGTTTTGAAGGTCTGTAGTCAATCTTCCCATTTGCTCGATCGCTTCTAGGAGTTCAGGAATGCGATGGAGCAAACCTATCTGCTCAAGCCGTGTTTTGTTGATCAC
>JBNATO010000207.1:0-3794 GCA_049701555.1 Thermacetogeniaceae bacterium
AGATCCGTAAGATAGCTGAGCTCCAGCTAAAAAAGCTGGCAGAGCGTCTCAGGGATTCTCTCTACGCCACCCTGAAGTGGGATGAGGGAGCCCTGAACTACCTGGCAGAGCGGGGATACGAGCCCTCCTTCGGCGCCAGGCCGCTCAAGCGGGTGATTCAGCAGGAGGTGGAGACACCACTCTCTAGGAAGATCGTCGCCGGGGAGGTCAAGGAAGGGGATACCATCATCATCAAGGGGCAAAAGGAGGGGCTGGAATTCTTGATCTCATAAAATGAATCGACGGCTGAAAGTTTGCAAATAATATGGTTCAGGGATCTGATCCCCCAGAAAACTCGGAGGAGGAAAGAAAAGATGCGCCAGATCAGCATCGACCTTGGACCATCCATCGACCAAGCTGACATCGAGATCGTCAAGGCAGCAACCTCAAAGATGGCCCCCGGCGACCACCTCCTCCTCAACCTCGAGGCCGCCGACGCTCACGAGACAGACCGAATCTTAGAGGTACTGCGGGCAGCGGACATGGACTTTCAGACACATGGCAGCCACAGCGGCCAACGCTTCTATATCATCGCCACACCAAAGGAAAAGGGGTCTTAGGAACCCCCCCTCGTCTTACGAACTCTGCAAAAGATATCAAAAAGGCGTTTTGTCGCATAAAGGACACCGAAAAAGAAGATAGCTGTAACAACGATGCAGCCTCCTGCGGCGATCCCCAGTTGATATGAGGCCACAAGGCCGGAGATGGCAGAGGCGATCCCGATGAGCACAGAGGTCAGAACAACCTGTCTGAAGCTCCTCCCAACCAGTAGAGCCGATAGAACAGGGATCACCATGAGCGCCCCTACCAACAGCGTACCCACCATTCTCAGGCATACAGCCACTGTCACCGCTACCATTGCAATAAAAAGGAGGTTTAAGGTATCCACAGGAAGGCCAGCGACCCTGGCCGACTCCTCGTCTGAGCAGAGATAATAGAACTCCTTCGCCAAAATCCCCAGCAGCAGCAGGACACAGCCGGCAACAGAGAGGAGCAGCTGAAGGTCCCTCCCGCTCACAGTCATCAGGCTCCCGAAAAGGTAAGAAGTCACATCGACAGGGGCTCCCCCAGCCAAGCCGAAGAAGATCACCGCTATGGCCAGCCCCCCGCTCATCAACAAGGCCAACAGGGCATCAGCCGATACCCTCTGCCTAGAGCGCAGCCTCTCTACAACAAGCGCCCCGCATACGGCTACACCGATGGTCATCATCGGCGACAGGGCAGGAGCGATTCCCAACCAGAATCCGAGAGCCACGCCAGCCAAAGAAATATGGGCGAGAGTGTCAGCCATAAAGGAGTAGCGCCTCAATACCAGAAAAACCCCGACAGCCGGGCAGAGAACACCTGTGGCCACGCCGGCCAAAAGAGCACGAACCATAAAATCATAGTGGAACATCGTCAACAAGGCGATCCCCTCACGCCACGCCTTCAGTGGCCGCCTGCTACAGCCCGCACCTCAGCCCCATACAGCGCCGAAAGTTGAGCGGGTCTCAAAGGCTCTTTTGCCGAACCGTGATAGATCAGCCTCCTATTGAGGCAGGCCACACTCTTCACCCAGCGCCCGACCACACCAACATCGTGCGAAACCATCATCACGGTGATGCCTTTTTCCTCGTTCAGGTGCTTCAATAACCGATAGAAATCGTTCAGGGCATAGTCATCAAGGCCTACCTGCGGTTCATCGAGAACGAGGAGCTCTGGCTGCCCCGCCAGCGCTCTGGCGATGAAGACCCGCTGCTGCTGGCCACCCGACAGCTCAGAAAGGGGGCGGTCATAGAGGTGAAGAAGTCCCACCATCGCCATGGCTTCCTCAACCGCCTCCCAATCTTCCCGTTTCAGCCGGCGCCCTAGGCCGACCCTCCCAAAACGCCCCGCTGCCACCGCCTCCAGCACAGTAGAGGGAAAAGCGAAATCCAATGCTGGCCGCTGGGGAACATACCCGATGCGGTACCATGCCGAGAACTCGCTGCTCTCATCGCCGAACAAAAACACCTTACCACTCGTCGGCTTAAGGAGGCCAAGCACAATCTTCACAAGGGTGGTTTTGCCTGATCCGTTGGGGCCGATAAGGGCGAGAAAGTCCCCCTCTTCGAGGCTCAACGAGACATCCTCCAAAACCGGCTCTCTGCTGTAGGAAAAGAAAACATGCTCCAGCCGCAACACTTCCATCATTGACCACCCAACCCTTTCTTGAGGCTATCGAGGTTTTGCAACATCAGATCGAAATAGTCGCTATCGCTTGCCTTCTGCTGCGGCGTAAGGCTGCCGATGGGCGTGAGCGGCAAGACCGGCACACCCAACTCCTCCGCCAAAGCTTCCATATACCTGGGATTCACAGCAGGCTCGGTGAAAACGCATTTCACCCCGCGCTTCCTGCAGTAATCCACCGCTCTTGAAAAAGCGGCAGCATCTGGTTCCTGCTCGGGCGCCAGCCCTAAAATCGGCACCTGGCGCAGCCCATAGCGCCGTGCTAAATAACCAAAGGCAGCATGCGATACGACGATCTCCTTCCTTTTAAAAGAACGAACCGCATCGGCATATGCGCTATCTAGCTCTGCAAGCCTTTTCTTCAGGCTTTTTGCATTCCTCAGATATTCCGTCTCCCCTGCCGGATCGATGGCGATAAGCTCCCTCGCCAAGCGAGAGACGATATCCTGGGCCAACACAGGGTCAAGCCAGACATGGGGATCCACAATCCTCTCTCTCTGAAGCTTTTCAGGTGCAGCGATAAAAACCGTCCACCCTTCTCTTTCCTCTTCAGCATAGGTCAAAAGGTCCAGCCCCTCCGACGCCTCCAGCGCCCTTACGCCGCGGGAGCGCAGAGAAGGGAGCAGGCGCTCCATCCACGGTTCCAGCCCGGCGCCGTTATAGACCACCAGCCTTGCCTTATAGAGGCTCTCGATCTCTCTAGGAGAGGGTTCCCAATCGTGAGGCTCTGCCCCCAGCGGAAGGAGCTGTAGCACCCTCACCCTTTTGCCCCCGACCATCTTGGCATAATCAGCCAAAGGAGGGATGGTAGCCACAACCGTAATCCGCCCTTCTTTCGCCGTTTCCTGGGAAGCGCTTCCGCCGAGGCGCTGGCAACCGGTGACAAACGCACCTAACAGCAGAGCGAGGGTTAGCAGCACAACAACTGCCTTAAACCCCCACCGTCTCCCTGGTAACATGGCGCCTTTCCCTCCGGCATTTCTCGCAGTAGCCGTAAACAGTAAAGTTGTGGTCCTCGATCTCAAAATCCGGGCAGTACTCCTGAACACGAACTAGGCAATCGGCAGGACAAAACGGCAACTCCTTGGAATAGCCGCACCCCAGGCAGACGAGGTGGTGGTGGTGTTCATTTCCTAAAACAAGCTCAAAGCGCCGGCAGCCATCGCGAAAGTTGACCTCTCTCACCAGACCTAACCTCTGGAATATCGTCAGCGTTCTGTAGACTGTATCAGGGCTCACTCCAGGATAACGCCGCCGCACAGAGCGAAGGATCTCCTCAGCGCTCCGCGGCCGGCAACCATCGTCCATACTCTCCAAGAGGGCCTGCAAAACCTCTTGTCTCTGGGGAGTCAGCCGGATGCCTGCATCCTTGAGCGTTTTCAGTATATCTTGTAACATAGGTATTCCTCCTAGTTAGGAATTATTCCTATTTCCACTACATAATTAAAATAAAACAAAAAGCGGGTCCGTGTCAAGACTTAGTAGGCAACTTTGTCAAGCGTCAGTGAAAATGTCAGGTAGAACTCGTCTGTGAATTTGTCAGGGTA
>JBNATO010000208.1:0-3773 GCA_049701555.1 Thermacetogeniaceae bacterium
TTCTTCCAATTTGCCCAATTCCTGCTTTTGGCCGTTTCAGCCTCCAGTGATCATTCTTAGCTACCGGCAGATCTGCAACACACAACTCATGCTTGATGTTCTGGCTTCCCAGGCAGGCCTCCCCGGGTAAGAATGTTAACCTTCGCCCTGCGCCTGCCCCATATACTCCCACCACCAAGTTAACGCCCATGCCGGGCGCACAAAGAACAAGCAGGAGGGACGTACCCTCCTGCTTTCATTTAGCCGAACAGCAACAGAGTAAGCTTACTGGCTCTGTTCTGTGGTTTTCTCCCGGAGCCTCTGGATTATCTTATCCGCTTTCTGCTGCGAAATCCTGCCATCTTTCACCGCCTGCTGGATGGCCTGGATACGGGCGTCAATCAGCTTCTGGCGCAGTTGCTCCATGGTCAGCCCTTTTTCCCGGGCGATGTCGGAAAGCTTCTTCCCCTGCCGCAGCTCAGCCTTAAGCTCATCAGCGCTCATCCCCAAGGCCTGGGCCAGCTCGTCCAGCCGTTTCCCCTTGAGCCCTGCCTTTGCCTTCTTTTCGTTCGGGGCGCAGGAGATGAGCTATCGGGAAGAGCTTCCCTTGATCGATCCTCTCCTTGATCTTTTGCGCCTGGTCGGATTTCAGCTTCCCCTGCTGCACTGCTTCATCGACCAGCTGCTTGGCGGTCTGCTTGACAGCATCAACCAGCTTGCTCTGCTCCACCCCCAGGTTGGCTGCTAGCTTCTCCAGGAATGATTGGAAAATGGCGGGCAGCTTGGGGGAATTCCCAGCAGGTGCTGTCTGAGCTGAATCCGCCAGCGCCGGTACTGCGAAAGCAAGGACAAGGCAGAGCGCCAGCAGGAGAGCCACAGCCTTTTTCGACCTTCGCACCTGTCCTCACCTCCCTTTGCCGTCGGAATCGGAGTTAGAACAGCCTGCTGCTATTATTTTAAACAGAGTTTATAAACAAAAGGTAAAAACTTTATAAAATCATCTCTGAACACGGTGCCTTTCGCCCTCTTTTTTATATTTCAGCCTTAAAGCGGTAGTGTGAAAAAAATTTGTTGCCTGGAAGTCTGTTTTATTCTAAAATTCATTTGTCGAAAAGTGAATAAAGGCATTCCTTCGTTAGGTGAGGCTTCTGCATGGAAAGATGCCACTGCCCGGAAACGTCGAAAGACGCCAATGGGTCAACAGGTATTACCGGCTTAAGGTTTTACCTAATGTGGCTGAGAGTTATTCTCTAAGCCATGCAGTGCCAAAGCTCAACGAGTGGGGGGATGTTGATTATTCTCTATCTGTGCTCAAGAGTCTTCCCACGCGGAAGGCTTTTTTGTTGCAGGTATACACCTGCAGTGGCTGTGGGATCATTATAAAGACCGGTTTCAGAGTAGGAAAGGAGGGATGGTCATGGAGGAAGTAAAGATGCTGGGGGAGTTTTTTTTCAGCCAGGTTATGGGAAGAGCCATAGTGGACAGACAAGAGAGAATGGTCGGAAGAGTGCGTGACATGGCTATCCGGTGGGATTCCCTTTATCCGCGGGTCACAGGGATCAAATATGCTAAGGATCTGCAGAAGCACATCGATATCAATCAGATCTCCGACTGGGGGAGGAAACGCCTGCAGCTGAACAGCATTTTTAACGCAGACCAGCTGCATCCCCTCCAGGATGACGAGATTTACGTAGGGAAGTGGCTCCTGGATAAGCAGATCATCGACTTAAAGGGTTCTAAACTGGTGCGGGTAAATGACATCAAGCTGGCTTGGATTGAATGCGGGGAATCCCGTCAGATGGTGCTTGTTGCAGTGGACATCGGTTTGCGGGGGCTCTTGCGCAGGATAGGGATGGAGTTTCTGGCCAGAAACTATCCCGAGAACCTGGTCGGATGGCAGTACATCAGGCCTCTCGAGACGAAGACAGCGAACCTGCGGTTGAGGCTGGAGCAGTCGCAGCTAAAGGAAATGCACCCTGCCGACCTGGCGGATATCATCGAGGACCTGGACAGAAACAGGAGAAACGAGCTGCTTGCTGACCTGGATACCAAGACTACGGCGAGCGCACTGGCTGAGGCCGAGGTGGATACCTGTGTTGAAGTCCTCACCAGCATGGAATCCGAAAGGGCCTCACAGATCCTGGCAGAAATGCCGGTTGATGAGGCGGCAGACATTCTCGGCGAACTGACCGAGGAAAAATCCATGGAGCTGTTAGGGCTGATGCCGCATGAGGATGCCAGGGGTGTACGCCAGCTCATGGAATACCCCGAGAACACCGCCGGGGCGCTGATGACATCAGAATTCATTGCCTTTCCTGCCAGCATGACGGCTGAGGAGACCATCAACAGGTTGCGGGAGCTGGCGCCCTCGGCAGAAACGATCTATTACCTCTATGTTGTGGACGAAAGCGGGGTGCTGAAAGGCGTCCTCTCCCTGCGGGATCTGATCGTGGCTCCTCCGGCCACCCCCTTAGAGGCGATCATGCGCACACGGGTGGTCAGCGTAAACCACTACGATGACAGGCGCAGGGTTCTGGAGACTGTAGATAAATATGCCCTGCTGGCGGTCCCTGTTGTTGACGATAACCAGGTTTTGCTGGGGATCATCACCATCGACGACGTGATGGAGGTCGCCCTTCCGAACCGCAGCCGGCTGCCGAACTTCGCCGACTTCATGACCAGGCGGCGGCTGAGGAGGCGGAGGTCATGACTCGGTTAAAAAAGGCCGGCCTGCTCAGGAAGATCCTGGTCTTTTTGGCGATCGTGGGCCCCGGCATCATCACCGCTAATGTCGACAACGATGCTGGAGGCATCACCACTTACTCGGTTGCCGGGGCAACCCTTGGTTATAAATTGCTTTGGGTCTTCATCCCGATGACCCTTGCCCTGATCGTCATTCAGGAGATGAGCGCCAGGATGGGGGCAGTCACGGGGAAGGGGCTGGCTGATCTGATCCGGGAACGCTTCGGCGTCAGGGTGATCCTTTTGGTGATGGGTGCCCTGATCCTGGCAGACTTCGGCAACACGGCGACAGAGTTCGCCGGTGTGGCTGCCAGCGCGGAGATCTTTGGGCTCACCCGCTACATCGTCGTGCCGCTGGTGGCATTCCTTGTCTGGTGGATCGTGATCAAGGGCTCCTACAAGATGGTTGAGCGCGTTTTCCTGGTGGCATCGGCGCTCTATCTGTGTTACATCCCCTCTGCCATCATGGCGCGGCCGCATTGGGGGGCGGTGGTCAAGGAAATGGTGGTTCCCTCTTTCAGCTTCAGCCCCGCCTACCTGACCATGCTGATCGGGCTGGTGGGCACCACCATCGCCCCATGGATGCAGTTTTACCTGCAGTCTGCTGTGGTGGAGAAGGGGATCTCGATCAAGGAGTACGAGTACTCCCGGTTGGATGTGGTCCTGGGCTGCCTGATGACAGATATCATCGCAGTCTTCATCGTGGTGGCCTGCGCCGCCACCCTCTTCACCCATGGCATCCACATCGAATCAGCGAGGGATGCGGCAGTCGCCCTGAAGCCCCTGGCCGGCAAATGGGCGGGGTATTTGTTTGCCTTCGGGCTGCTGAATGCCTCGGTCTTTTCAGCCTCGATCCTCCCCCTGGCAACCTCATACTACATCTGCGAGGCGCTGGGCTTCGAGGTGGGGATCGATAAGAACTGGAATGAGGCGCCGGTGTTTTACTGGTTATATGCCTTGCTGGTTGCAGCAGGCGCGGGGGTTATTCTCATACCAGGTGTCCCTCTCCTCAAGGTTATGCTTTTGTCCCAGGTGATCAACGGGATCCTACT
>JBNATO010000209.1:0-3750 GCA_049701555.1 Thermacetogeniaceae bacterium
TCGGTTCATCCAGGATGTAGAGCGTCCTGCCGCTGCTGCGCCGCGAAAGCTCCGCAGCCAGCTTCACACGCTGAGCTTCTCCTCCTGAAAGCGTCGTAGCGGGCTGGCCGAGCTTGATATAGCCCAGACCGACATCGTTCAAGGTCTCCAGCTTCCTGCTGACCTTCGGAATGTTGCGGAAAAACTCGCAGGCCTCGCTCACCGTCATATCGAGCACCTCAGCTATGTTTTTCCCTTTGTATCTGACCTCCAGCGTCTCGCGGTTGTAACGGCTCCCCTTGCAGACCTCACAGGGAACATAGACATCGGGAAGAAAGTGCATCTCGATCTTGATGATCCCGTCGCCGCGGCAAGCCTCACAGCGACCGCCGCGCACGTTGAAACTGAACCGCCCCGGCTTGTAGCCCCGCATCCTGGCATCAGGAGTCATAGCAAACAGCTCCCTAATGCCGTCAAAAGCCCCGGTATAAGTGGCAGGGTTGGAGCGCGGCGTGCGGCCGATTGGCGACTGGTCGATCTTGATCACCTTATCCAGGTGCTCTATCCCCCGGATCTCGTCAAAATCGCCGGGGCGCAGCCGTGCCCCGTTGAGCCTCTGGGCGAGGGCCTTATAGATGATCTCTTCGAGAAGGGTGCTTTTGCCAGACCCAGATACCCCGGTTATGCAGACAAACAAACCAAGCGGAATGGCAACATCGATGTTCTTCAAGTTGCGCTCCCTGGCGCCGATGACCTCGAGCCACCTGTCTCCAGGCTTGCGCCGCTCTTCAGGAACTGGGATCTGTCGCTTTCCGCTGAGGTACTGGCCGGTGATCGACTCCGGCACCCGCATGATCTCCTCAGGGGTTCCCTGCGCAACCACTTCCCCGCCGTGGATTCCTGCCCCTGGGCCAATATCGATGATCTGGTCAGCATTGAGCATCATTTCCTCGTCGTGCTCGACAACGATCAGGGTGTTGCCGAGATCCCTGAGCGCCTTCAGAGTGTTGATCAGCCGCGTGTTATCCCTCGGATGCAGCCCGATGCTGGGCTCATCGAGGATATAAAGGACACCTACGAGCCCAGAGCCGATCTGGGTAGCGAGGCGAATGCGCTGGGCCTCGCCACCAGCCAGCGTCCCAGCCTGGCGATCGAGGGTCAAGTAATCCAGCCCCACATCGACCAAAAATCCTAGGCGGTTGTCGATCTCCTTTAAAATCTGCTGGGCGATCTTCTCCTCGCGCGGGGTCAAAGCCAATCCGCGGAAAAACTCCCGAGCCTCGAGAACTGTGAGCCTGCAAACCTCGGCGATGTTCTTGCCTCCAACAGTGACAGCCAAGGCTTCCGGCCGCAGCCTCGCCCCCTTGCACTCCGGGCAAGGCCGGGAGGTCATAAACTCTTCGATCTCCATCCTCGCCTCTTCGGAGTCCGTTTCCCGATAGCGGCGCTCGAGGTAGGGGATCACCCCCTCAAACCTGCCGTACCAGACCCTCTTCTGCCCAAGGAAGTCCTCATAGCGGAAGCGGAAGTGCTCCTCGCTGCCGTAGAGCAGCACATGCTGAACCTCTTCGGGCAACTCCCGGAAAGGAACATCCCAGCTGCACCCGTAGTGCTCCAAAATCGCCCGGATCAGCTGGGGGTAATAATGCTGCGTCGAGCGCGTCCAAGGCAACAGAGCGCCTTCCCTCACAGAGCGGTCAGGGTCGACAACCAACTCCGGGTCAACTTCCATTCTGTACCCCAGCCCGGAACATGCGGGGCAAGCGCCGTAGGGGCTGTTGAAGGAAAACAGGCGCGGAGCCAGCTCCGCCAGCCCGATCCCGCACTCAGGGCAGGCAAAGTTTTGGCTGAAGATCAGGTCGCCGCTGCCGAGTATATTGACGATCACTGTCCCCTCCCCGAGTTCCAGAGCGATCTCCAGGGAGTCGGCCAGCCGGCGTTCCAGACCCGGGCGGATCACCAGCCTGTCAACAACCGCCTCTATGTTATGCTTCTTGTTTCTGTCAAGAGAGATCTCTTCGCCAAGCTCGAAGATCTCGCCATCAACCCGAACCCTCACAAAACCTCTTCTCTGAAGGTCAGAAAAAACCTTCTGGTGCTCCCCCTTTTTGCCGCGCACCAGCGGCGCCAAGATCTGCAGCTTTGTCCCTTCTGGATAGGAGATCAGCTGGTCTACCATCTGGGAGACAGTCTGGCGCGTCACCGGGCGACCACAGCGAGGGCAATGGGGCTTCCCGATCCTGGCGAAAAGCAACCTCAAATAATCGTAGATCTCCGTGACCGTCCCGACAGTCGAGCGGGGGTTCCGGCTTCCCGACTTCTGGTCGATGGAGATCGCCGGAGAAAGCCCCTCTATGTAATCAACATCTGGCTTGTCAGCGACACCGAGAAATTGTCGAGCATATGCTGAAAGAGATTCCACATAGCGGCGCTGTCCCTCGGCATAAATCGTGTCAAAAGCAAGGGAGGACTTGCCTGATCCGGAAAGGCCCGTGATCACCACCAGCTTTCCGCGCGGGATCTCCACATTGATGTTCTTCAGGTTGTGGACGCGTGCCCCCCTGATGATGATCTTGTCCATGCTGTTCTCTTACGCCTCCCCTTGATAACCGTCCTTTCTTCAGCGTCTTTTGCGCCGCCGCTGCGCGGTCGAAGCATCATCTCCTTGCGCAGTTCAATGATCAGGTCTCGCACCTCAGCGGCCCTCTCGAATGCCAACTCCCGCGCCGCTTTGCGCATCTCCTGCTCGAGTTTAGAGATCAGCTCCGCGATCTCCTCCCTGGTCATCTCCTTAAGAGGCTTGCCAGCCTTGTACGAACCCTTCTCCTCGGCAACCTCAACCGGAAGCGTGATCTCCAGGATTCCCCGCACAGCCTTCTGAACAGTGCGAGGAGTGATTCCGTGCCTCCGGTTGTACTCCATCTGGATGGCACGCCGGCGGTTCGTCTCATCGATGGCACGGCGCATAGAGTCTGTGATGACATCGGCATACATGATCACTTTCCCCTCGGCATTCCGAGCCGCGCGCCCGATGGTCTGGATCAGCGAACGCTCCGAGCGCAGGAACCCTTCTTTGTCCGCATCCAAGATGGCCACAAGGGATACCTCCGGAAGGTCGAGCCCCTCCCTGAGAAGGTTGATCCCAACCAACACATCGAACACCCCCAAGCGCAGGTCGCGCAGGATCTCCATGCGCTCCAGGGCGTTGATATCCGAATGCAGGTAGCGCACCTTGATGTCCAGCTCCCGCAGGTATTCGGTCAAGTCTTCGGCCATCTTTTTGGTCAGGGTCGTGACCAACACCCGCTGCCCCTTCGCCACCCGCAGCCTGATCTCCCCAACAAGGTCATCCACCTGGCCGCGGGCGGGCCGGACCTCCACCTCAGGGTCGACAAGGCCGGTTGGCCGCACGATCTGCTCTACAATCTGGCTGCTGTTCTCCAATTCATACGGCCCTGGGGTTGCGGAGACAAAGATGATCTGCGGCGCCTTGGCGATGAACTCGTCGAAGCGCAAGGGCCGGTTGTCCAAGGCCGAGGGGAGCCGAAAACCATAGTCGACCAAGGTTTTCTTCCGGCTGTAGTCCCCGGCGTACATCCCGTGGATCTGGGGCACGGTGATGTGAGACTCGTCGATAACCACAAGGAAGTCGTCGGGGAAGAAGTCCAGCAGGCAGTAAGGCGGCTCGCCGGGCTTGCGACCGGTCAGATGCCGCGAGTAGTTTTCGATGCCTTTGCAGGTACCAACCTCCCGCATCATCTCCAAGTCAAA
>JBNATO010000210.1:0-3737 GCA_049701555.1 Thermacetogeniaceae bacterium
ATCCCAGGTAATTATTCCCTGTCGTCACTACTTTTGCAATAAGATCGATCCCTGCGGCTTTAGCATCCTCAAGAGTCGCGTCATTAAGGATTGGACCCCCTTTCACAACATAAGTGACATCATCAGTAAAGTTACGCAACTGCTCCAGGAGTAAAAGATCAAAGAATATTTCTCCACTATTATCCCCAATGACCACCAACGGCTTCCCTTCTCTCAGCAACTCACGGAAAAATTGATAATCAGAGCGCTCAAAATCCCTGCTGAGTTCCTCCTGAATACTAGCTTCTATATTAAAGCCAGGCATAATTCCCATATCAATTACATTTCCTGCAACAGATGCTTTCAGTGCTGTTAACAGGGGATCATCACTAATGGCAATAACTTTTTCCAAAGCAGGAATAAATGTTTTTGCTAACCTATTTGTATAGGCTTTAGCCTCCTTGAAGGGGTCCTCCATTCCAAGCAAGCGATACAGCTCAAAAAGAACCAAGGAAGAGTTTTCAGCCGGGGTTTTAGAGGATTCGAGCGTTGAAATTACTGGAAACAAAGCTTTCAATAAAGTCTGCTGACGAGAATCGCTAATTCCAGCAACTCGCATTGCTGAAATAGCCTGCTTCAAATAGCACGGAATACACTCAACAGTTGCTTTCATTATATAACTCTCCTACTCTTTTTCTCCTTATTTTATTACTCACCAAAAACTTTGATAAGCAGTCTCTTCCGTCTTTGCCCATCGAACTCAGCATAGAATACCTGTTGCCACGGCCCAAGATCAAGCTTCCCATCTGTAACAGGGATCATCACCTGGTGATGAAAAAGTATGCTCTTTAAGTGAGCATCGCCGTTTCTCTCCCCTGTCCTGTGATGTTTATAATCATCTCTATAAGGAGCTAACCTCTCCGCCCATTCCATCAGATCCGCCTTTATACCATCTTCCTCATCATTGACAAAAACACCAGAGGTTATATGCATAGCGCTAACTAAAGCCATACCTTCTTTTATGCCAGACTTCTCAACCGCCTTATTAACAAGATCAGTGATGTTGATGAACTCCTTTTTTCTCTCAGTTTGAAACCAATGATATTCCGTATGCCATCTCATTCCCCAAAACTACCTCCCTTAAATTTCACCGATAAAAGATTGTTGATCTCTTTTAACACTAACCCTGTTTGTTTAGTATCCAATTTCACTGAGGCCAGATGATCCATGCTGGTCCTTCCTTTATTAATGATAATAAGGTCTCTTCCAGTTCTGGCAAACTCACTTACAAAACCCGCTATAGGATAAACGGTCAAAGAAGAACCAATAACTATAAGCACATCTGCATTTAGTATTGTATCTCTCGCGAAGGTATAATTTTGAATCGGTTCTCCAAACAATACAACATCAGGTTTTAGAACACTGCCACACACAGCACAGCCCGGAACAACATCATCGAGACTTTTTATATATTCGGCATCATAAGTTTTCGAACAGCGAGGATTAGTACAAATATAACGCTCCGCATTTCCGTGAACAGCTATAACCCGCCGACTACCAGCTCGCTGATGAAGATTGTCAATATTCTGTGTAACAATAGCCTTAATATATCCTTTCTTCTCCATGTCTGCAAGAACACGGTGGGACAAACTCGGCTCTACAGATGGAAACATCAAATATTTGCGATAAAAATCGTAAAAGTCGCGGGGATTCCTTTTGAAAAAATCGATATTGAGAATCCTTACAACCCTATCCTCCCCAAGAGTTTGATAAATTCCCCCTTCTCCACGAAAATCTGGTATGCCGGCTTCGGTACTAATCCCCGCTCCAGTAACCACAACGTTATTTTTTGATCTGGCAAGTATTTCTGCAATAGTCTCAATAATCTCATTATCAATATCCATATTGTACCCATCACCTGCCAACTTGCACCTATCGCTAAAATCTAAAAATACCTCCTAGCTGCTAAAAATCCCTGCAGGAGGCCAGAAAATTGTTCCCAAACAAGGCAAATTTCTAAAACTCCTCGTATGAAACCCCATTCGAACTTTCAAAACTTTGATTTGACGCCGAAACCACCTCTTCCAGCATAACGCTTAAAACATATTTTTTATCCCCGGAACCTATCATGAGAGTTTTAATCGCATCTAGTCGTTTGCTGATTTCTTCACCGCTAAAAACCCCGTCCAGCGAAAAAGAAAAACCCTTTACTCGAGGCACAGGAAATATTTTCTCTCCTTTTTTTTCAATTTGTTGGCGAGGACGCAACCGGTAAACAGGCGGCCACTTCTCACACCTCACATTGGAAACAGAAACGACCCTACCACTATGATCCTTATGAATTCCAAGAACAAAACGCAGCTTTCTCACATAGGTGACCTGAGTTGACCACTTGGTCGCAAGCTGTTGGTCACTGATGTTCTGACTCAGTTCAAGCATTACCTCTTTAGCACGTTCAACAGGAAGCCTTAAAAACTCTTGCAAAGGTAAAATCTCATCCATACTCTTATAATCCCCCTCGATTTTATAGGTTATCACCGGCCCCGGCTTTTTATATAACCTTCTGGTTATAGGATCTCCGAGATCACCCGGCATGTAGATCTTTCTTGGGCGTTTTTTTCCCACAGGCATAGTAGTTTTTGATGTCCTCCGCTTCTTGGAAAATATGGTTTTTTTGATATTTTATATATTCCCAATACAGCAAAAAATATAACTGCTCAAGGACAAAAAAATAAAGAGGCAACCTGTGGCTCTCTCCTCACAAAAACAGGTCGCCTCTTTACTTTATCGTCCTAATTAACCAAAAAGCGAAGAATTAACAAGCGCCTCAAGTACGCTCCGAATTTCGTTGCAGACAGGTGAAAAATCTATCGAATCATCATCAAACTGAAGATGCCAGCAGTAATAGATATATGAATCATGGACGACAACCCTACCATCGGGGAGGACAGATACCTCAAATTTTATCTGCGGTTCCTCATCATGACGAATCAGACCACTTATGAGGTTCTGAATCCGCCGAGCTAAAACGCCGGCTTCTTCAAATTTTAACGTCTCAAAACAAATACTAATTTCCAGGTCAATCGCAGTCTCGGAACATACCCTACTATTTAAGAATCGCTGACTGAAGAGGGGTTCCTTGTAATAGGAGTAATCCTCACTGTAGTTAGATTCTGCAGTCATTAGAGCATCCCAAGTGAAACCGATCTCAGCGCGGACCTGATATGGAGGCTCACTGCCATCGGTTACACATGTGCATCGAAATTCTCGATCACAGGTAATTACATCCATCAAATGGCGTACTCCGATTACAACAAGTCCGCTGTTCTCTGCAGTATCTAAAAACTCCTGACATACTTCTTCATATCTCAACAAAGGACTCCCCCCTTTATAAACAGTTTTCCCATTTCTATCACATGCGCGTAAGTGAGCTTATAATTTTCTTGCCTCCAGCGAGCAAAAGCTTCCACATACTTTGATATGATTCAAATATATCCTCCAATGCCGACAGCAGACGATCAATCTGCTCTTTTGAGATGATAAGCGGAGGCTCAAAACGAATAACATTTGGATTATTCAAGGTATAAGCAGTAATGATATGATGCTTATTTATCAGCTCAGCAGCGACCAATGCCGCAAAGTATTCTTCTGCGATCCTGTTAATTTTGCCTCCAGTAATTTTATTTATAACACCTTTTGAAAGAGAATTAAACTCAACCCCCACCAGAAGACCTCTTCCCCGCACCTCTTTGATAAAA
>JBNATO010000211.1:0-3727 GCA_049701555.1 Thermacetogeniaceae bacterium
CATCGCCTTCAGGCTTTCCTCGCGTATCAGCTCCAGGATCTGCTGCTTCATCTCTAAGAACTCAGGAGTCATCTTAAGATCAAAAGTGCGCTTGTTTCATCCCACCTGAAAGCCCTGAAGGGTAGACATTCTCAAAGCCATTCAACCCGATCAGGTCTATGTAATGCCTGGCTATCTCTGCTCTTTCCTTCTTGCTCACACCCCTTTCCACCAAACCGAACTCGATGTTCTCCTGTACCGTCAACCACGGAAAAAGGGTATAGCTCTGAAAGACCATTCCCCGGTCACGCCCCGGCCCGGTGATCTCCTTGCCGTTCAGCAGGGCTCTTCCCGAAGAGGGTTCGATCAACCCCGCCACAATCCTCAACAAGGTAGATTTACCACAACCCGATGGTCCCAAAAAGGATAAAAACAATATGTGGAATTTCAGCCTTAGGTGCCAAATATTTGCTCGAGATCCTCAACGTCCTCCCCTGCCTGTCGATATAGTCATCAGAGGGGACCCTTCTCACAGCAAGGTCCCCTCTGGGAAGAAATGACTTTCTTTTGCCAGAAGAAAATCTAGAGTTTGTTCACAAATGTCGGTTCGATAATATCCGTTGTTGCGTTCGGCTTCTTGTCGATTATTTTTTATGCAGCGTAAAAATCTATCGCTTTTTGGATAGTCTCGTAGATTGGCCCTGGCTTTTCCGGAGTACCAAAGAACTCTTTATTCGCCTGTGTATCATAGAATTTCAAACCGCTCATAGTCCCTCTAAACTCTTCAACTGAGATGCCCAGCCCTTCTGCCATAATCTTTTCCGATTCATCGGGGTGTTCCTTCCAATACTTCATCGCCTTATCCATTGCTCTGACAAACTTTTCACCGATCTCCGGCTTTTTCTCTAGAAGGTCTGCCCGCAGGCAAACAGTATCGATAATAATATCAGGTATGTCTTTTGTGCTTACCAATACCTTCCCTTTGCCGCTCTTGCTCCCTTTCGTCAACCACGGCTCCCAGGTAACAGCAGCATCTACCTTGCCTGCGACAAAAGCCGCTCCGGCATCGCCTGCAGTCATCTGTACAATGTTGATGTCATTTTCAGTCAATCCCGCTTTCTTCAGAACTGTAAGCAGGAAAAGATGGCTGGTTGTTCCCACTTCTACTGCTACACTCTTTCCTTTCAAATCTGCCACACTGTTTATCCCATTTCTCACCAGCATCCCATCGCCGCCGCAGGAGGCATCGAGCGTCCAGATCACCTTAATAGGAATCCCAGCTGCAGCGAGCGTCACCTGAACATCTTGAGCGGTTGCCATTCCTTGCACCTTGTTCCCTGCCAAGGCCTGCTTCCTTTCTGCCAACCCCTGAACAACCTCAAGGTTGACATCAAGGCCCTCCTCAGCAAAAAAACTTTTCTCTTTAGCTAAAAAAAGTGGTCCATAGCCTGTCCAGGTAGGCAGTGTGATTGTTATCGATTCTTTCTTACTACTTGCCGTTTCCGTAGAAGCTTTTTCCTTGCTCTGACATCCTACTGCTGCCAACACAAAAAATACCGCCAAAATACTCGCTATCAGCTTTTTCACCTTCTTCGAACTCTCCTCTCCGCAAAAATATAATGTGGCTTGATTATTATACTACGTAACGCATAAATATAACAACATCATATTTTTACATTACCTCAAAGACGAAAGGGCTTCTTCCAAAACCTCAACAAAGAAACAGCAGTCCTCAGGCAAGCCGATAGAAACGCGCATGAAGGTAGGCAACTTGTAACCATCACCGGGCCTGACGACGATCCCCTTCTGCAACAGGCGCTCCGCCAAAACCCGAGCATCGACCCCGGTATCCACCAACAAGAAATTGGTTTCTGAAGGAACTGTGAAACATCCCAACCGCTGGAGTTGCTGTTCAAGATACCTTTTGCCATCATTATTGAGTCTCTTTGACCGCTCGAGGTGTTCAATATCGTCAATACTAGCTGCTGCTCCCATTTGGCCGACATAATTAACATTGAACGGAAGACGGCAACGATTGAGCACAGAGATCGTATCAGCGCATCCCACGCCGTATCCCACTCTCGCTGCCGCCAGAGAGTGAATCTTTGAAAACGTGCGGATAACCAGAAGATTGGGATACTTTTCTAGCAATTCTACCCCGCTGACGTAATCTTCGCTCACCACGTAGTCAACATACGCCTCATCGAGCACTACCACGATCCTTTTGTTCACATGATCTAAGAAATATTCCAGCTCATGCCTCCGGATAATAGTGCCTGTTGGGTTGTTTGGATTACATAAAAATATCAACCTGGTCTTATCGCTCAAAGCTGATAACAGAGCTGTGGTATCTATGCAAAAATCTCTCAGCGGCACCTGTACGATCCTGGCACCAGCCAGCGCTGATGCCCAAAAGTAGGATCCGAATGTTGGAAACGGGATCACCACCTCGTCTCCAGGCTCAATGAAGGCATTAGCTGCGAGAAAGATCATCTCATCGGCACCATTGGTGAGTATGACCTGATCCCTGTCAACCCCCAGCTTGGCACAAATCTTTTCTCTTAGTTCATTTCCCTCACAATCGGAGTAATGATTGAGGTTCCGCAAGGCCTTTTCCATCGCCGCTATGGCTTTATGGGAAGGCCCCAGGGGGTTTTCGTTCATGGAAAGCTTGATTATCCTTGAAACACCGAGCCGCTTTTTCAACTGCTCGTGGGAAAGGTCAGCAATATCCGGCACAAAGGGATTTACCGCCATAATCCGCGAACTTCCTCGAATGAGCCCTATGAAATTTCGATCCATATGATGCCTCCCCTCAATTGCTTATGATCGATACATACTGCCTAGCCGATCAGCCGCGCAGAGAGCATCTACCACCATCTCCACGGTCACAGGATAGGGCATATTCCTCATATCTGGAACATCCACCGAAGCCTTAGCTACGTTGCAAAGCCATTCCCCTTCACAGGAAACAATACCTAGCTCTGAAAAACATACTGGCAATCCCAGCTTCCTATAGTAAGGGATGAGTTGCCTCGCCTCATCACGCTTTCCGTCGATCATCAACTGAACCAGGATCCCAAAGGCGACAATCTCCCCGTGATACATCTGATGTGTTTCCGGCAGAATTGTCATACCCGAGTAAACCGAGTGAGCTGCTGCATTGCGGCACTGAGCACCCCCCAAGTTGCTCGCCAAACCGCTCAGCAAGATATTAGCGTCTATTACTTGCTCAAGAGGATAAGTGACCTCTCTCCTATCAGCTGACTCCTTGGCTGACACCCCGTGCTCAAGCAGCAGATCGTACGCTAACCTCGCCATACTCACGGCAGCAGCAACAACCGCTTCTCTCCTACCACCTTTTCTGGTGGTTACCTCCAATTCGAACCATTTTGCAAGAGTGTCGCCAATGCCCGCAGTCAACAACCGAACAGGAGCATGTGCGATGATCTGAGGGTCTACCAAGACAAGATGAGGAGAGTTAGCTTCATAACATACCTCCTGAAAAACCCCTTCATCCGTGTCGATGATCGAGATCGCAGTTACTGCAGCACAGGTTGCAGCGATAGCCGGAACGCTGACCATCGGTCGTCCGAGCCTGTAAGCGATCACCTTAGCAGCATCGAGAGCTCTGCCGCCTCCAACACCAATAATAAAATCCGGTGGTTTAACGCTGAATTTATCGCAGAGGCGATTGATATTGCTCCAGGAACATTCTCTCTGCCATACCACTCAATCCCCATAACCT
>JBNATO010000212.1:0-3724 GCA_049701555.1 Thermacetogeniaceae bacterium
CAACATAAGGGTCAAAAACCACAGGTACCCTCCCTGTTTCTAGGCGGCGCGCCCCCAGCATCCGCACAGCTTTAAAGGCAGCTTCCCGACCAATGGCCTCGGGATCAAGCTCATCAAATCTCCGTGTGAAACACAGCCCAAAACCTGTCTGCTGGTCTCCATCATCCCCCGCAACCATGGAGGCATAGCCGCCGCACCAAGAACCTTCAGAGGAAGCGAGGATACCGTGAGAATTAGCAAGAACGATCTGGTAATGCTCTTCTTGATAACAAGCCTCTTCAGTGAGACGAACCTTCCTATCGTAGCCTCGCCCACTCTTTTCTATCTCCAACGCCAGTTTGATCTTGTCCTCCAACGGCACCTCTCTGAGCCTATGATCAACCAACTCCATCTCAGGGTAGCTGTTTGTAGGATCAGGCAGAGAATGGTATGGATCTGTGCTCCCCGTCCTAGAATTAGCTAGAGCCTGTTCAACAGCCTCCTGAATG
The DNA here is from genome assembly GCA_049701555.1 of Thermacetogeniaceae bacterium. GTDB lineage: Bacteria > Bacillota > DSM-12270 > Thermacetogeniales > Thermacetogeniaceae > JBNATO01. The sequence continues at coordinate 489 of JBNATO010000212.1, forward strand.
GAATCTCTGCCAATGTCTGAAGTATATGCGAAGCCTAAACGCCCGCCATTGATCACACGTATACCAATTCCGCTCTCACGAGCTAACTTGAGGTTTTCTACCTCACCATTTCTGACCTCTATCACGAGTTCATCGCTTTGAGAAAAGAATGCCTCAGCTTGCTCAGCACCCAAGACCCGCGCGCCTTCTACAGCTGCTTCTACAATTTTGCAGATGTCTGCCTTTTCAAGCCTGTCCACCGGCATCCTCCTCTTCTTCAAGAATACCGCCCACGATTATTTCCGGAATCCGGATAGTCGGCTGGGCATCAGAAACTGGTACCCCTTGTCCATCCTTGCCGCAGACACCGATCGAAAATCCAAAATCCCTCCCGATCATATCTATCTTCTTCAAGACCTCAGGGCCATTGCCCGTCAGGGTAGCGCCGCGCACTGGAACAGTCGCTTCACCATCCTCGATCAGATATCCTTCTGTAACCTCAAAGACAAAATCGCCGGTGGTGGTGTTCACCTGCCCGCCCCCCATGCGGCGGACAAACAAGCCGGTTTTCGTCTCCCTGATGATCTCATCTGGGGACGCATCCCCAGGAGCAAGGTAGGTATTGGTCATCCTGGGAATCGGCCTGTGTTGGTAGGATTCTCTCCGACCATTACCAGTAAACTCCGCTTCCTCTTTGGCCGCAGTAATCCGGTCATACATATACCCACGCAGTACCCCTTTTTCTATCAGAACTGTCCTTTGCGCAGGGTTTCCCTCATCGTCAAAGCGCTGCGTTCCAAACTTCCCTGGCAGTGTCCCATCATCTACGACAGTCACAAGCTCCGAGGCAACCTGTTCTCCCTTTCTGTTTGAATAAACAGACAGCCCCTTCTGAGCGAGGTCTGCCTCCAAACCGTGGCCACAGGCCTCGTGTATCATCGTTCCTCCCGCCTCACCTGCCAGCACCACAGGCATGCGCCCCGCTGGGGCTTTCCTAGCATGAAGCATTAAAAGCGCTCTCCTGGCAGCACAGCGCCCCAGCTCTATAGGCTTCTCCTCATCAAATAGCTCCAAACCTTTTGTGCCACCAGCCGACTCGTAACCGGTCTGGATCACTTGGCCCTCTGCAGCCACAGCAGTGACCGAGAGCCGACTGCGGATCCGCTCGTCCTCTACATAAACGCCATCGCTATTGGCTATTGTCACCTTTTGTGTCACATCGCCGTAACCAACTCTAACCTGGCGAATCAGTTTCTCGTCGACGACCCTGGCCGCGTCTTCCGCAGCCCTGACCAACTCCGCCTTTTTCTCTATGCTTTCCTCATCAGGGCGACGAATAACCTTAACTTCAACAGGTGATTCTCTCCTCATAAGCGCAATAGTTTCTACCGGGTTTGTTCTCGCTGCCTTTCCAACACGCTCAGCCAGCCTGAGCAGCTCCTCTTTTGTCAAAACATTGGTATAGCCATACGCAGTGCTCTCACCTCTGATCACCCGGATACCAGCGCCTTTTTCGTGGCCTGTAATGACCCGCTCGATCTTTTTATCTTCACACGAGATGGTTGTGCTTCTCTTTTCTTCGATGAATATCTCCGCGAAATCACCGCCGCGGCGAGCAACCTGCAAAACTTCTTCTAGGTCTGCCTTTGAGAACATCTCGCTCCCTCACTCATATAAATGATTTCATCCACTCTCTCATCATAATACCCTCACCAGCCTTTATTGTCTACTTTTTCCGATACCCCTATTCTGAGCCTGACCAAAAGGCTTCTTCTGCTCATCGCTGAACCTGCTGCCACCTCATCACTTTCCTATCTCCCAGCTCTCCGGAGGAGTGTCGCTGCTCCGGACTCTCCCTGTCACCGAAGCGATGATCACATATTTAAATTTCGAATTCCTCTTATCGCGCAGCGTGACCGTCCCCCCTCTGGGATAGGGAAGCCCTTGTGCTGAGATGTATAACTTGTTTTTATCAAAATTAGTATTCTCGAGCGCTACGGTGCGCGGCAGATAAACGCGGCTAAGAGTGACATCGGGAAAACCGCTTTTCCTCAGGTAATATGAGCCGCTTGCGCGGTCAAAGAGAATAAAATAATTCGAGCACTGCTCGGTGAGCGCTCGCTGCTGCAGTCCTCGAATCTCCTGAACAAGTTGGTCCGCAGCCATCTGAAGATCCATCCCAGACCTCGATCGGCCCGCCACAGTGCCAAAACCAGCACAAACGATGGCGGCAATCAGCAAGGCGATGATCGTCTCCAATAAGGTAAGACCAGCCCAGCGCTCATCTTTCATCTTACCCTCTCCTCAACCTCATGCCCATAATCACTACCACAAGACATTAAAATAGCTTCTGAGGATCAAATCGCCCCAAAGCAAAGCGATGAGAAAACCAAGAGCGATAAAGGGGCCAAAGGGAAGAGGATCTTTTCTCCCCTTGATGTGCAAAGCAAGCAAAATAATAGCCAGCACTCCACCCAGGCAGATCCCAAGAAACAACCCCAGCGGTGCCAGCGGCCATCCCAGGAAGAGACCAGCGACAAACGCAAGCTTGACATCCCCGCCCCCCATTCCCCCTCCGCTCAGCAAGGCGACCAGAAGCAGGAAGCCGCCGCAGGCCGCTGCCCCGGCGAGAGCAGAGATAATTCCCGCATCCCTCGCCAAGGCACCGAGAACGACACCACCTGCCAGGCCAGCGATCACCAGAGAATCGGGGATGATGTAGTGCTGCAGGTCGATAAAAGCAGCAGCTACCAAAACAGCAGACAGAAAGAGGTATTTGGCCAGAACCAGAGTAAGGCCAAAGCGGCAGAACAGCAGCAGAAACAGCAGGCCTGTAAACAGCTCTACGACAGGATACATCCAAGACATCTTAGCGCCGCAGCTGCGGCATTTCCCCCTGAGGAAGGCATAGCTGAGCAGAGGGACTAGATCACACCAGGCGAGGATATGGCCGCAGGCAGGGCAGCGGGACCTCTCCCAGAGAATTGATTCTTCCCTAGGGAGCCGGTAGATCACTACATTCAAAAAACTTCCTATGCACATCCCGATGATTGTCATGAAAATAGCACAAAAAACAAAAGCGCCCTTTTCCACTACAGCACCTCTCGCCCCACAGCCTTTTCAACTACTTTTGAGGTGACTATTCACCATAAGGTAACACAGGTCCAGCCTGTGTCTGCACCTGCCCAGAAGCAGCATTAACAGGCGGCAGTTGGGTCAGCTTCAGATGACCGGTCAACTCCGGAACAGGCGGGACA
>JBNATO010000213.1:0-3722 GCA_049701555.1 Thermacetogeniaceae bacterium
ACTGGTGGATCACTTCTCGGATCAAATGGATCACTTTTTAATTGACGATCACAGGTTTGGCCGGCATTTTATTTTTCGAGAAGCTCTTTTGAGTATGCAGGTTTTCCTGCTTTTAATCCTGCGGTTCTGGCCGCTTGAAATCTTCGGAAGGGGGTTGTCAGCAATTAATAAATATGCTAAATTATCCTTGGTGATTACCCAGAATGCCGAAATACAACAAGCAACGTTTATACCGGACAGCTGAGGCCGCGGTCTTGTTGGGGATTCACAAGGATACTTTACGCCGCTGGGAAAAGGAAGGAAAAATCCGGGCTGTATGGCTGGGCCGTGAACGCAGATTCCCCGAGGAAGAAATCCGGCGTCTTTTAGGAGAGTCCAATCCAGATGCCATAGTCCTTTACGCCCGGGTGTCGGGCCACGACCAGAAGGCAGACCTCCAGCGGCAGGTGGAAGCATTAAGAGAGGTATACGGCTCCGGGTTTTCTGATGTAATAGTTCTCACTGATATAGGTTCTGGGCTCTCCACTGACCGCAGGGGCCTACGGAAGGCCATGCAGATGGCCCGGGAGAGGAAAATCCGTGCTATCGCGGTTACTTATCCTGATAGGCTGACACGGTTTGGCTTTGAGTACTTGGAAGAGTACTTCAACAGCTTTGGCGTGGAGGTGCTTGTGCTCAACCGGGAAGAAGATCGTAGTCCTCAACAGGAATTAGTGGAAGATCTTCTCACTATAGTCACTTCTTTTGCGGGCAAGCTGTACGGCCACAGGTCGCATAAGGTAAAAAAGCTGAAGGAAGAAGTCAAGGGGGTAATAGAACGGCTTGATACTGACGACTAGCATAAGGCTACCGGACGAGTTTGTGGGGCCCGTAAAAAACCTGACGGCCCTGGGTATGAAGCTTCAGGAACAGGCATTAGGGCACTACTGGTCTCCAGAGGGATTGGAAAGGGTGGCGGCCCATTCCGGGCAGGTCTGGAAGCTTCTCGACACAGAGATGTCCCGTCCGGAGGGTGTTTACGTCCCCAGCCGCCCCTGGCGGTGCATTTTAGAGTCAGCGGGCCGCATCCTGCGCTCGCAGGCCGAGCGGAAGCGCATATTTGAACACCTGCTTCCGTTTTTTACTGGCAGGGCGAGGGGTGCGGCGGAAAAGCTCTATGAGGAGTTCAAGGCCGAGGGCAACCCGGAAAGGTTCGGCTACTTGCTCAACGTGGCCGAGCAGCTGGCGGAGTTCTACGCAGAGCACGAGAGGCTGCCGCAGGACTTCTTTGAACTTCAGAGAAGGCCCGAACCGAGGCGGTTCACCTACACCCTGGCCCCGGACGACGGGCCGGAAAACGGGCAGGCCATACGATACCATCTGGAAGGGGGCCGGCTGGCAGGTGAGATCAAGCTGCCGGCTTCCCCGGAGCCGCGGTCGGAAAGGGATTGGGAGTGGCACCCTTTTTCTGTAGAACTGCCTGCCGAGCTTCAAGAAAAATTGGGAGCGGGCGGGACTGTTTGCGCTCCCGATTTGTGGCTCAAGGTCAAGCCGGACGGCAGACTCATAGCTTTGCTGGACGTAAAGGTGGAAGTGCCGGAGGAGGAACCTTCCGGCGACCCTGGCCGGGCGTTGGGTGTCGATTGGGGGTTGCGGAAGCTGGTGACCTGCACGGTAGTTTCCAGGAACGGGCAGCTTACGCCGCCCTTTTTTGTGTTCTGGTCGGGGCTCAAGGCCAAACTTTTCCGCATCCGCGAGGACATCAGGAAACTCCAGGAGCTGCGCGACCAGTATGAAAAGGGGACGCCCGCGTGGAAGGAGTGGAACCGGAAGATAGCCGCTGCGTGGCAGAAGTACCACAGGATACAGCACGCCCTGGCCCACCAGGTGAGCACTCTTCTGGTACTGCTCGCGAAGGCTTTTGACTGCCGGTACATATTCGTAGAGTGGCTGGCCACGCTCCGCGGGAAGAAGGGCCGGAGCAAGGACCTCAACTGGTGGGTGAGCACTGCGGTACGGGGTCTTCTTTTCAGGCTGCTGAAATATAAGGCCAAGCTTTTTGGGTTGCGGGTAGTGATGGTTCCTCCGGGCGGCACCAGCAAGATCTGCCCGCGGTGCCTCGGGGCTGGCAAGCACGTGGTTTCTCCTGCTGACAAGAGCGAGAGAGATTCCGGTTCGTGGTTTCTCTGCCCTTCGTGCGGCTGGCAGGGTGACCGGGACTATGCGGGGAGTCTGAACGTTGGGCGGGCCGGTTTAAAGCTTGCGAGGCCGGTGTCCTATAAGGTCGCTGGCGCGGCGCAGCCGTTCCCGTCGCTGAAAAAGGTAGCTGTGAACTCTTCGGGGGGAGCGATGACCGCAACCACATTAGGCTTTCCGGGCTACCGTACAGGCGTGTTAATTACCAATATCGGGAAGTTCATTTCGTGGCCGAACTTAAACTTATATCTAGCTTCGTCTAGCTTTGCCTAGTGTGGGAGGAACGGTTCTGTCGTGTTTGTTCTTAAGGCATTCCCGATTTCGACCGGGGTCGCCGCCGAGGAGAAAGTGCTCGGCGTGTACGCCTCCAGGAAGAACGCGGAGGAGAGCCTGAAGTCTCTTCAGAGCCGGGTGGGGAGGGCAATCTCTATGCCGGGTGGCTTCGCCTTCCCCGGCCCGGGCGGCTGGTGGGGAGCGGGCGTTTTTCGTCAAGCAGGCCGCCGTTGACTTCTCTTAGCAGAAGCTGTAAGATGGGAGTGAAGGCAGGTGGGCGTAATGTCTGAGGATGCCGTAAGAGAGACTGCTGCCGGGAGCGAAACCCGCGGCGTGGCTTCCCCGGAGTTCTTCTTTCTCCTCCAGAGGATAGACAGGCTGGACGAAAAGCTGAGCGCCAGAATGGAGCAGACGAACGTCAGAATCGACCAGTTGGAGGCGAAGCTCGGTGCCAGGATAGACCAGACGAACGCTCGAATCGACCAGATAAACACCCGAACCGACCAGTTAGAAGCAAAGCTCGGAGCGAAGATTGAGCAGGCGGAGACATCTCTCCGGCAGGAGATATCCGCATTCAAAAGCGCCGTCTGGACGGCGGCTGGCGCGATAATCGCCGCCTTTGGCGTCGTCGTAGCCGTACTGCTTGCGCTCAGGCGTTAAGGAGCAAGTGCGGAAAGAAACATCTCCGAGGTGTTCTGCAACGCGAACCTGAGACCGGTCAGGCTGGCCCTGTTCGATAAGCCGGTTTGACCGGCCTTTTATTTTTGGGGATGTTTTTTTGTTTTGCAGGTCTCTGCTTTTTTACTTCCTGCGGCTAGGCCGCTTAAAAAACTTCAAAAGGGGGAATGAAAAATGTTAGAGCTTATCAGAGACTCTTTGAATGCCGCCATTCAGGCGGCGAAGAAAACTTATCCGGAGGGCCTGCTCTCTCCGGATGGTCTGCTGGGGCCGGGGGTGGAGTTCTTGGGAAGAATCCCGGCTCAGCCGCCTTGGCCCGGCTGGTGCGAGTGTAATTTGTGGGGAACCAGCTTTTGTTACGGCACTCCAGAGGCGGACGTAGTGCTGTGGCTGCTTCAGGCTGTTTATTATGAGCCTTCGGGTTCAGCCACGGCGGACCACGTACGCTTGTGTGGCGCCCTTGTCATCCGGAAGAATCCCAGGCATGCCGTTAAGCTGTCTAGGGAGGCGGTCGAGAAGCTGCTTCCCTGGTTTGGGGGCGTAATCTAATGGCGTGCTTATACGGCGGCAAGTGGTGCTGCTGCGACTGCTATATC
>JBNATO010000214.1:0-3697 GCA_049701555.1 Thermacetogeniaceae bacterium
TTTTTTAAAACAAATTGTTACACGCCCTGAAAGCCTTGCGGCACAAGGCTTTCAGGGTTTTTGCTAACCGTTTGCTAACCGAACTTCAATCGTATACCCTCTCGATGGCCTTCACTGCTTCCCTCTGCATGGACGGCAGGACGTGGGCGTATGTCGTCATTACGGTCTTCGAGTCGTCTCCCAGCCTCTCGGCGACAAGGTTCACAGGGAGGCCGTGCTTGAGCAGGAACGTGGCGTGGGTGTGGCGCAGGCCATGGATCGTTATGAGGGGGACACCGGCCTTCTTGACCATCCTCATGAAGACCCTCCGGATGGTGGCGTAGCTCATCCTCTCGCCGTTCTCCCTGCAGAAGACCAGGTTTTCCGGGTTCCACCCCCCGCCGTGCAGGAGTTTCTCCTTGTTTTGTTGAATTCTGTACTTCGAGAGCATGTCCAGCGTGCCCGCGTCGAGCTGGACCTTCCTGATGCCATTCTTCGACTTCGGGGGGTTGTAGCCCCTGCCGGAGACCGTCCGCGTGACGTGGACTTCCCCTGCCTCGAAGTCCACGTCGCTCCAGCGGAGGGCGAGCGCCTCGCCCACCCGCATCCCCGTCTTCAGCAGGAAGACGAAGAGGACGGCGTATTTGTCCCTGACCCTCTTACAGTACCGGATGAACTTGTTCGCCTGGTCGTCGTCCCACACGGCCTTTTCTCCTCTTTCGGGCTTGTTCAATATTACCCCTTCGCAGGGGTTCTTCGCCAGAAACCCCGCGTCCACCGCGTGCTTCATCGCCGTCTTGAACTTGGTAAAGTACACCTGCACCGTGCTGTTCTTGTGCCCTTTGGAGAGGGCGTTCACCGCCGCCTGCACCACCGCCGTGTCGATGTCGGCGAGCTTGACGCTTCTGCCTATGGCGTCTCCGAAGAATTGGAGCGCCGCGGCGTAGCCGTAGTAGGTGTTTTCGCGCTTCCCCCTCGCCGTATCCAGGAAGTAGTCCAGGAACTCACCGAGGGTCATTTTCGGCGACGCCTTCGGGAGCAGCCCCCTGTCCGCCTGCACCAGGAGCTCCGCCAGCTTCCTCTCGGCGTCCTTCTTGGTGCCCTTAACGGTCACCCACTTCTGCCTGCGCTTCCCCGTCACGGGGTCGCGGGGAAGCTCCACGACCACCGTCCACGAATCCTTCGCCCTCTTCCTTATGTGGCCCCGCACCTTTCACTTCCCTCCTCGATAAATGGCCGGGCGGGGCTTTTCAAGATTTCGCCCCGCCCTGGTGGTTTTCCTGCAACCCGAGGTTTTCGATGGCGTCCCGGCGCACCCTGATGAACCTGCCTATCCGCACCGAGGGGATTATCCCCTGGCGGACATACTCGTAGGCGGTAGACCTCTTCAGCCGAAGGATTTTGGCTACTTCCGGCACCGTAAGGAATACCGGCTCTTCCATCCTGGCGTTTCACCTCCCGATAAAAACAAAAAAGGCGTGGGGTGGGAGCCCACGCCTTGGGAGACACAGAAAAAATCAGATTAGGGCTTTTAAGTCGCTGATGAGTTTAGTTATCGGCCTCACGTAGTTTTTCATGCCAGGGTGTTCAGAGGCTCTTTTATACCTCGGGCTGTCATCGGGAAGATAGAAGACCACTCTGTGGCTCCCCATTTCCGTTATTTTGTCATCGGAAAGGTCTCTGTCATATGTTATCACGTGCCATATGCTTCTGATTTTGTGGCGATCCAAAAGCCCGACATCTGTGGTGTATGCCTGCTTCCACCTTTCCCTCAGCGTCCGCTTGCATGAAATACCCACGAGCCAGTTGTCCTTGCACTTCACCCACCTGTCTATCTCAAGGCGCGCTGTGAAATGTTCAGGTGGGCCTACAGTCCTTATCCCGAAGTAATTGAGGATAAATGAGGTTACTGTCTCCAAACTCCCTCCCGCTCTCCCTTTTCTCTTCTGGCCTACTCTCCGCTCAAATTCCTGGCAAAAAGCAGAGAGAATGATGCTCTTTTCCTCTTCGCTATCTTTGGGAAGTATCGTATCAAGGTATTCCTTGAGGTTGGTGAATCCCTTGACAGCCTCTACCCGTTCAGCCGCCAGGCATCCTTCTGCCCCGAGGTCGTCCCATAAGTTTATAATCGTCGCTAAGCCCTCTTCACCCTTGCTATCTAACAGAGCCTTCGCAAACGATTCCACATATTCTTTGTCGCTATTGGGGATTTTAGCCAGACTCTGAGTTATCGGGGCCACAACATATTCGCAGGTCAAGGCCAGCACTTTGTAGTCATCTATCGTGAGCAACTTCTTTTCCAGCTCTAAGCAAAGGTTTTCCAGCAAAACCCTCTTTCTTGAGTCCTCTCTGACTCCACTCAAAATGGCTCCTCTGACCGATTCGGCTAACTTTGATACAACCTCATCTTCCGGTTTCCCTTTTGATTCTTCCAAGATACCCGTGATCGTGTGGGATATTTCAAACATCTTCTCGGTATTGCTACCTATGCCACCATATTTGTCGGTATTAATGAGCATTCGCGCAAACCAATACACGTTGTCGTAAGGGTTCGCCAATATTCTTTCCGTGTCTTTTTCTATCGGCGACAAAAGGGATCCTCTCCTTCCTAGACAGGAGGACGCCAGAAGTGCAGCAAGTACTCGAACGTTGTCCCCATCGTAATGTAGTTAGAAGGCCAACCGAAAATTCCCACCCTGTTCACGATGTTTGTCCTGTCCCATATGATGATGTTTCTCAACTCGTAGCCCGCTTTTCTCAAGGCTTCGACTATGGAGATGTGAAGGGTGATCCTCTTGTCTTCCCACCACATATCTGAAACGTTTATCACGCAATGCCCTTTGGGTTTTAAAAGCGGGAGCAACCGTTCAAAAATCTTCTTCATCTCTTCGCTGTACTCTTCCAGGAAAAGGGTGCCTAAGTCTCTGGGGTCCTGGCTGTATTGCTCTATCCTTCCGTACTGGCTGTTTTTCCTCTCATTCCCCCGCCTGCTCTTGTTCTTTCTCTCCCTATTCAGCAGGTTTGCGTATGGTGGGGATGTCAAAATCAGGCTCACCGTGCCCGGCCTGATGTATTCAGGGATGTTTCTGGCGTCGTCGCAGATCGCTATCTGCCTTGTGTTTGAAAAGAGCGCCTGGTTGGCTAACCGCTTTTCCGCAAGCTGTATATACTTCTCCTGGAGGTCGAACCCCACAGCGTTTCTGTTGAGGTCTCTGGCCGCCACCAGCGTAGTGCCCGAACCCACAAAGGGATCGAGCACAAGCTCCCCCTGGTGGGTAAACAGCTCTATGCACCTTTTCGCCAGAGCTATTGGGAAGGTCGCAGGGTGCAGGTCTTTATCTCTTATATCCCTCCCTTCGTAGAAAAACTGCCATACCCCTATTTGGGCTTTCATCCATTCTTTTGCCGTCATGCAGTTAATATGATTTGAAGGGCAGTCACACGTCTTTTCATAGCCGATATCAAGATATTTGTCCTCTTTTGTCGAAGCGTCTATCGAAGCGTCCAAAAGGTTCTTCTCCGCCATCTTCCTTCCTTCTCCCCCTTCCTCTCATCATTCCCACGCTAGCTTCTCGACAGCCTTCTCCAGGTCCACCCTGCCCGGCCTTGTGTAGCGCGCGGTGGTGTTCAAATTCCCGTGCCCGGCCAGCACCGCCACCCTGTCGAGGCTCTCCCCGGCGTCCACCAGCATCTTGCAGAAGGTGTGCCTGAAGGAGTG
>JBNATO010000215.1:0-3677 GCA_049701555.1 Thermacetogeniaceae bacterium
CTGTGCAGCTCTTCGTGGAGCACGACTGGATGAGGTATCTCGACTACCTCTACGAGCTGCCTGAGAACACGATCATGAGGTTCGAGTACGGGGATCCCAAGCTGGTGGCGGAGAAGCTCGGAGGGAGGCACATCCTTTCAGGGTTCTACCCGATCACTCTGCTCCAGACAGGGACGAAGCAGCAGTGCATCGACAAGGCGAAGGAGCTGCTGGACATCCTGGCGCCGACCGGCAAGTTCTGGTTCCAGGCCGACAAGAGCATCATCAGCGCCGACAAGGAAGGGAAGATCGCTGAGAACATGAGGGCTGTCCTGGAGTATGTGATGGAGAACGGGAGCTACTGAGAGCGGACAGGAAAGGGGGATTGGCGTGAGCTCGAGGTACGAGTTCGACTGGGAAGAGTATAAGGGGAAGTACCCGCAGCTGGAGAGGCTGGAGAGCGTTGTGCTCCCCAAGCTGGAGAGGTACGAAGATATGATGTTCAATTTCCTCATCGGTCTTCTCATGTAAAAATCTTCGGGAGGGAGAAACAGTGGCCCAAAAGCTCAAGAGGGCGGTGGTCACCCTCTATGGCCTGCCGTCTTTCGGATTTCAGCTGTTCGTAAGCATGGAGGTATTTTATTTCGCCGCTTTCCTGACCGACTATGCCAAGCTCCCCGTGGCCCTGGCGGGGACTGTGCTGATGATCACCAGCATCTTCGATATCATCTGGGTGCCGACAGCCGGCGTGATCCTGGAGAAGACCAACCTGAGGTGGGGCAAGTATCGCTCCTGGATGCTGATCGGCCCACCCTTTGCGGTGCTCTTCTTTGTGCTGCAGTTCCTGAAGGCAGGGAGTCCGGTCGTCAACGCTGTCGTGATCACTATCGGATTTCTCGTCAGCCACCTGATCTGGAACATCTACTACGCTGGGCACGTCGCCCTGAACTCCGCGCTGACCACTGACCGCGAAGAGAGGATCGCCATGGCAGCCAGCAGGGGGATGGGGAACGGCCTCGGTGCCCTGGCCTTCTCCATCGTCGGCATGCCCTTGATCATGGCCCTTGGGAAGAAAGACCCGGCGATGGGGTACACGCTGACTGTTGTCATAACCGGAATCGTCATGACCCTCTGCTACTATGTCCTCTTCTTCCTGACCAAGGAGTACTCCGACTCGGGCGTTCCGGCGGCTGGCGGCGAGAAGATGTCTGTTGCCGAGATGCTCAAGCAGATCTTCGTCAACCCGCCGCTGGTCGGCCTGCTGCTGGGAGAGTTCGGCAGGTATCTCGGGAGGTTCATCATCTTCGGATTGGCGTTCTACTACTTCAAATACGTCGTCAACAACCTCAAAGTGATCACCCTCTTCTTCACAGGGATGAACGTTGTGCTCTTCGTAGGATCAGCCATCGCCAACCCCTTGGCCAGGAAGATCGGCGAGAGGAACACCTACATTCTCTCTATAGCCCTGTTCATCGCCTGCCTCTTGGCGATATGGCTGCTGCCGATGAACTACATCTCCTTCATGGTGCTGATGTTCATCGCATACCTCGGCTACGCTATGCCCGACGCCCTGGGGCCTGCGCTGTACTCCGCAACTGTCGATTACGGCGAGTGGAAGACAGGCAAGAACGCCCGCGGCTTCATCATGTCGCTGATCAGCTTCCCGATCAAGATAGCAGTTTTTGCCAGAAGCGCCATCATCACAGCGATCCTGGCCAGCGCCGGCTACGTGGCCAACATGGCCCCGACTCCCAAGCTGGTCAACGGGATCAAGGCCGGTATCACGGCGATCCCGGCAGCGATCATGTTTGTGGGGCTGTTGTTCATAATCTTCCTCTACAGCATCACACCCAAGAGGCTGGAAGAGATGCAGAAGGAGATCGCCGCCAGGAAGGCTGCCGAGACCACTGCCTGAGCCCGATTTTAGAGGGTTTTAGAGGGGGAAGAGCCGTGAGTACAGCTCTTTCCCCCTTTGTTTTTGGGCTTCCCTGTTCAAGTATATTGCTGTATATATATGGCTGAGCGGATTTTCGTGCTGGCCTCTGAGGCGGCCTTGCGCCGCCTGGAGGGAGGCCGGCTTAGGCGGAGGTGCCTGGCATGAGTAAGGGAAGGGATAAGGAGTCCGAGCTGATAAGGTATGTCGAACAGCTGGACGAAGCAAAGGTCCTGGAGCTGGCCGCTGAGCTGCTGGACGAGGGGATCGACCCTCTGCGCCTCTTGGAGCTGGTCAACGAGGGGATGAAGAGGGTCGGCAAACTGTACGAGAGCAGGGATTATTACATCGCCGATCTGATCATGGCAGGGATCATCTTCAGGCAGGTGCTCTCCTTGGATAAGATGGTGGAGCATTTCCAGGCCAGGCACGGCGAGAAGATAATCGGAAGGGTCCTGGTCGGGACGGTCGCCGGAGATATCCACGACATCGGCAAGGAGATCTTCCGCGGCCTGATGGAGGCCAACGGCTTCGAGGTGATCGACCTCGGGGTCGACGTCCCCAGCGAAACCTTCGTCAAGAAGGCGGCGGAGCTCAGGCCGGACATCGTGGGCTTGAGCGGCGTGTTGACGAACACCATCGATGCCATGAAGGAGGTCGTGGATGCCCTGGCTGAGGCGGGTCTGAGGGACAGCCTCAAGGTTATCGTCGGAGGCAGCCACCTCACCGCAGAGGCGTGCTCCTACATCGGCGCCGACGCCTTCGCCAGGGAGGCTTCCGAGGGGGTCAAGAAGTGCCTGGAATGGATCTCATCTGAGGGCGGAGAAGGTGGTTGCGGCGATGACTAACCCTGTCTACCTGCAGATAGTCGAGGACATCAAGAGGAAGATCAGCACAGGAGAGCTGAAGCCCGGCGACGCCATAGCCTCGGAAGCGGCGCTGTGCAGGGAGTACAACACAAGCCGCATGACCGTGAGGAAAGGCCTGGCTGTGCTGGCGAGCGAAGGCTACATCTACTCGATACCCGGAAAGGGGAACTTCGTGGCGCAGCCCGAGCTGAACAGGTACACCGTCTACTACGATGAGATGCACAACTCCATCAACAGCGTCGACCGCATCAAGCTCCTCGAGGTGAACATCATCATCCCCGACGAGAAGCTGGCCTCTGAGCTGCAGACGACGAGGAACAAGAACGTCATCCTCATCCGCAGGCTCTTCTTTACTGAAGGGCGTCCTGTGGCCTATGACGTCAAGTACCTCCCCTATCAGAAGGGGATGCCTGTCGTGGAGAAGGAGATCGAGCGGGCGACCCTCCCGGAGATCATGGCGAAGAGCATACCCCTCTTCGCCCTGAAGAAGGAGATCGTGATCTACGCCAGGCAGCCGGACGAGGAGCTGAAGAGGTACCTCAACATCTACGACGACCTCCCCTTGCTTGTCGTGGAGCAGAAGCTCTATAATCTGGAGAACAGGCCGGTCGGCCTGGGCATCACCTACTACCGCGCTGACTTCATCAAGCTGCAGGGGGTCAGCCAGTGAAGGGGGCTGTTGGGCTTTGAGAAGGCTGCGGGTAGCTCTTGTCCAGATGCTTGTCGAGGAGTCGAAGGAGAGCAATCTCCGGAGGGCGGAGGGGATGGTGAGGGAGGCCGCTGAGCGGGGGGCGAGGCTCGTCGTGCTCCCGGAGATGTTCATCTGCCCCTACGGCAACGAGTTTTTCCCCGCCTATGCCGAGGAGGAAGGGGGTAGCACCTGGCAGCGCCTGTCG
>JBNATO010000216.1:0-3626 GCA_049701555.1 Thermacetogeniaceae bacterium
GATTATAGCCGAGGCTACGGGCTTCGGACCCGTTTCCTCCCCGGAAGTGGAGGATCTTCGTGTTGATAAATTCTTTGGGTGCAAAAACTACATTGACATTTGAACTTGGTGTTACTGCTGTCGCCGTGATAGGGTTGATTATCTTTGCTATTGGAGCTATTCCTCATTTTGATGTGAGCCGTCTCTTTGATGTTGTGCCCAAAAATGGGGCAAGCGCATTTCTTCCCTATGGCCTGCTAGGTATTTGGGCAGCAATTCCGTATGCAATTTGGCTGTTTCTTGCAGTTGAAGGGCTTCCGCTCGCATCTGAGGAAACAAATGACCCGGTTCGAGACATGCCGAAGGGTATTATTAGTTCAATTCTGACATTGCTTGTTACAGCAGCAATAGTACTTGTCCTCGGTTCCGGAACGGGCGGAGCACACATGATGGGGCAAGTTGATAGCCCTCTGCCATCTGCTTTGAGTGCTGTCTATGGCAATAACGCATGGTTGCCTAAGCTGTTGTCTGTAATTGGATTGGCAGGTTTAATTGCAAGTTTCAACTCTATCATGTATGCGTATGGAAGAATGATGTTTGCGCTATCTAGAGCTGGATACTTGCCAAAATTCCTTTCAATTACAAGTTCGAGATTTCATTCGCCGTACGTCGCTACGATTGTAGGAGCAATTATCGGGTTGTTTACGGCTATATTTAATACAGGTGATGTGCTTATCCAGGTGTCTGTATTTGGTGCAAATATATCCTATATTATGATGATGTTGTCTGCTATAGTTTTACGGATTAAAGAACCAAAACTTAATAGACCTTATAAAGTCCCGGGATATCCTGTTACACCTTTCGTTACTCTGATACTTGCTTGCATCGCTCTAGTCGCAGGCCTCTTCTATATGCCAAAAGTCGTATATGTGGCAGCAGCGATCTATATAGTGTTTGTTCTCTACTTTGCCCTATACAGCAGACACCATATCGTAGCCAAAGCGCCTGAAGAGGAGTTTGCATTGGTTGCAGCAGCGGAAGCTGAGCTCGATTAAAGGAGAATAATAAGGTGAAAGGAGAGAGAAGCTTTGTCTCCTCTCTCCTTTCGCCTATCCATCCTACAATCCTACAATTATGGCCAAAATATGGCCAAAAACGTTGGGCAGTTTGACAACGCAGGCAAAGCTAGCTTCTTTTGACAGTAGACCTGTTATATCATATTTTTACGAGATTCTGTGTCATTTTAGGAATTATTGATGCTCTTTTGTTACGGAGGCAAGTAGTCCTAAAAATAAAGAGCTTGTTTTCCGTAATCTCGTTGTTATATCATTTTTACAAAAGAAAATGATGAAAAATGGGCGAAGATAAAAATGAAAAAGAGCGAATAATTCAGGAATATGTACCAGGAAAACAAGTTACCCTTTGCCACGTAATTGCATCACCAGACACGGGAATGTGCGAAAAACTTGGTATTGAAAAAAAAGGAGCAATAGGAATAATGACAATCACACCTGGAGAAGGAGCAATTATAGCTGCGGATATAGCGGTTAAAGCTGCAGAAGTGGAGCTTGTGTACATTGACAGGTTTAGCGGATCATTGGTGTTTACTGGAGATGTGGCTGCTGTTGAAGACTCATTAAAAGCTGCCAATGATTTCCTGACAAGGGTTTTAGGTTTTGCACCAGCTCCTTTAACGAGAACATAAATTCACAAAAAGAAGGAGAGAATGCAAATACGAAAAAGAATACTTGTTGTTGGTGAAGCCGGTTCAGGAAAAACTACTTTAATTCGTGCATTAACGGCTGGCGAAAATGTGGACCTAAGAAAAAGAGTCAAGACCCAGGCAGTGGACTACTACGAATACTTCGTCGACACACCGGGAGAGTTTCTTGAAAATCCTTATTACAGGAAATATCTTCTGTCATTATCTCAGAACTGTCGATGCATTCTTTTAGTACAAGATTGTAGCAAGGAAAGGTGTACATACCCTCCAGGTTTTGCAAAAAGTTTTCCTGCTCTGGTATTTGGAGTTGTTAGTAAGGCTGACCTGGGAACTGAGAAGGAATACAGCAGAGCTCAAAAATGGCTGGTGCAGGCAGGGGTAAAAGAAATATTTATCGTAAGCGCTGTTATGGGTATAGGTATGGATAGATTGAGAGACGCTTTGTCAAAAGCATGCGAAATTGATGATTTAACAGAGAGGTAAAGATGCTTAAAAAGTTTGCAAAAGACGTTCATGATAAAAAAAATATACGGATTCTACTGAATGAAGAGGAATGGGAAGTACTTCAAGATATTGCATCGCAACTACAACTGATAGCGGATGTGAGCCAATGTGATGTATTTATTGACTGTCCTACAGATGATCCTGATGTCGCGATTGTCGTAGCTGAAGCAAAACCGCGTACTGGCAAGAGTTTGTACAAGGGATCTGTTGTTGGACAGCGTGCTATTAAGTTTAATGAGCCTGGAGTGATAGAAGCATTAAAGAATGGGACCCCTGTTTTAGAAAGGCATGGAGTTTCACAAGAAGGTGTGTTCATTTGTCAAAATAGTGTTCCCATTATTCACAAGGGGAAAGTCATTGGAGTTCTAATAATGGAGCGTGATATCAGCGAGGTAATAAAAAAAGAAAAACATGTCCAGCTTTTGGAGGAAACTACTGAAGTATTGGCAGATAACTTAATTAGGATTGCGATAGAGAGCGGAACTTTGACTGGAATGTTGGATGATGGCTTGATGATAGTAAATAAGGATGGGCTTATAGTTTATGTGAATCCATCAGCACAAAGGCTAGGGGGTTTGCTTGTTAATTCTAATCAGAAAGGAATTGAATCTGAGGGTACTCATGTATTGGAAACTAAGTTAAAAGATATCATAGTGTTAAAGAATGAACATGGAGAAAATTGTATTTGCCAAGAGTACAGAAGTTGTGAATTCACATTTGATGAAAGAATTGTGAACATATCATGGGTTCCGTTGTTCCGAAAGGATTTTGTAGGAGGCATTGTATTGATACGAGATATTACAGAGATAAGAAAGAAAGAGAAAGAATTAATGGTTAAAAGCGCAGTGATCAGAGAAATACATCATCGTGTAAAGAATAATCTACAAAATATTGCAAGTATGTTGCGGCTTCAAATTCGCCGAGAAAGCGATGACCATGTCAGAGAAGCGCTGAGCGCGTGCATCAATCGGATTCTTTCAATTGCTACTGTTCATGAGCAGTTATCCCAGAGCGGCTTGGAGAAAGTTGATTTGCATCAAACTCTTAGGATTATTTTGGATAGGATCTCTCAGGTGGAAAATGAGATATATAAAAACAATGTGTGTATTACTGTTGATGGTGACACAATTGAGCTTCCTGCTTATTATGCTTCGAATTTAGCTCTAGTTGTTTGTGAGCTTGTACAAAATGCGATCAGGCATGGTTTTAAAAGAATGGTTTGTCACAGAAGGATGTCGGCGCCATGTCACCTGAAGGAAAATGACAATTTTGTAGGGATGATCGAAATTCGCACGATCAAGAATAGTGATGGCACATTTGAAATTCATGTGTATGATAACGGGGAAGGACTGCCTGAGGGTTTTAAGGTTTCTAAAAGCTCGGGGTTGGGGCTCCGATTGGTTGACATTTTAGTAAAGGA
>JBNATO010000217.1:0-3615 GCA_049701555.1 Thermacetogeniaceae bacterium
GCGCCTGGCGACGCTCCGCCTCGAGCTTCTTCCGGTCAAGGCGATCCTTTAGAGCACCCCCTTCCTGAGCTGTTTTCTTCGCAGCGCCCTGGGATGGCGGCGCCGCAAGCTTCTTCTCCACAACCGCCATATTCTAACCTCCCTATTCCCTGATTTTTGAAATTATTTCACGACAGACTCGATGAGCGCAGCTCTTCTCATCCTGGCCTCCGAGAGATAGCGGACAACCCCTCTCCTCTCCCCTACAAAGATCGAGCAAAATACAGCCACCAGCTTAGGGTCGAACTGCGTGCCGGCGCACCTCTGAAGCTCCCTCAGAGCATCCCGGTGCCCGAGCGCCCTCCTGTAAGGGCGGTCGCTGGTCATGGCGTCATAGGCATCGGCGATGGCCAGGAGCCGGCACTCAAAGGGGATCTCCTCTCCCTTCAGGCCGAGGGGGTAGCCCCCTCCGTCCCACCGCTCGTGGTGCTTCAAGACCCAGTCTGCGATATGGGAGAGGGAGGGGAGAGAGCGCAGGATGTTGTAGCCTATCAGCGAGTGCTCCCGCATCTCCCGGAGCTCCTCAGGTGTGAGCGGCCCCGGCTTGCTGATGATCTCCTCCCTGATCCCGATCTTCCCGATGTCATGGAGCCAGGCAAAGCGGATCAGTTCGCAGACCCTCTCGTTGGGCAGGCCGGCCTTCCTGCCGAAGGGGATCACCAGATGGCGCAGCCGCCTGAGGTGCTCACCTGTATCGAGGTCCTTGGCCTCCAGCATCCTCAGGAGGGCTATGGCGGGATCTTCTTCCATTCTCGCTTCCTCCTGCTTTTCCCGAATCCGGGTTGCGCGGAGCTTATCCTTTGCAATATCCATGCCAAATAAGAAAAAGGCCCTCTCCCTGTTGGGAAGAGAGCCTTTTTATCCAGAAAAGCCGCTGATCCTCGCGTCCTATGGCAATGCTATGAAGGTCCCGGAAGAGCGCGCTTTGGAACACTTCACACAAAAAAAGTGTACCTTATGGTACACCCTCGCAGCTCACTTCAAGAGCCTCCTGTACCTGCCGTAAAACGACCTGCGCGGTATCCCCAGGTACTCGGCTGTCTTGGCAACATTTCCGCCATGCTTCTCCAGGGCCTTCATGATGATGTTGTCGATATACTCCTGCAGGGGGAGGCTGCCATCAGGGAGGTCAAAATGCTGGTAGTCGATCACCTGAAGCTCTCTCCTTTCAACCCGCTGACCCATCCTCATCCTTGGCCTGATGTGGGAGGGCTTGAGCTCCTCGCCGTCATGCATCAGAACGGCCCAATCGATCAAGTTCTTAAGCTCCCTCACGTTCCCCGGCCACTCGTAGGCCAGGAGGAGGTCCGCCGCCTCCCGGGAGATCGTCCTGAATCTCTTGCCCCTCCTGCGGCTGAGATCCCGCAGGAAGAACTCGGCAAGAGGTATGATCGACTCCTTACGCTCCCTCAGCGGCGGCAGGTGGATCTCCCCGACGCTCAGGCGGTAGTAGAGGTCCTGGCGGAACGTTCCCTCCTCCACCCTCTTCAGGAGGTCGGCGTTGGTGGCGCAGACGATCCGGGCATTCGCCTTTATCGGCTTTGTTCCACCGACGCGGTAGAACTCCCGCTCCTGCACCAGCCGCAACAGCTTCGCCTGCAGCTCCGGCGGTAGCTCCGAGATCTCGTCGAGGAAGAGGGTGCCGCCAGCTGCCAACTCGACCTTCCCCTTCTGGCCTTTGGGAAGAGCGCCTGTGAACGCCCCAGCCTCGTAGCCGAAGAGCTCTGCCTCAAAAAGGGTCGGGGTGACTGCGGCGCAGTTGAGGGCGACGAACGGCCCCGGCGAACTGTCACCGTCTCCATAGTGGAGATACCTGGCGATGATCTCCTTCCCTGTGCCGGTCTCCCCGACGATCAACACAGGGATGAGAGGGTCCTGGCGCAGCACATCCGCCTGCCTCAGAGCAGCCTTCAACCCCTCGGAGCAGACGAGGAAGCTTTCCCCGCCGACATTTATCAGAGGACATGCGCCCGCCTCGGAGGGCTCAGCTGGGATTCTCCGTCTCCCCTGCTTTCCGGGGCCTCTTCCCCAACGCTCGAGGCGCTCGATCACTTCCACGAGCTCTGCCACATCGATCGGCTTGTGGAGACAGGCGGCTGCCCCCAGAAGCATGGCGTCGCGGGCAGCGAGCCTCTCGCCGTAGCCGGTAAAGACGACGACATCAACCTTCTTCCCCCCGGCGAAGCGGATCTGCCTGATGAGTTCCATCCCCGAAAGCCGCGGCATCCTGAGCTCTGTCAGCACAAGATGGAACTCCTGCGAGAAGAAGGCGCTGAGAGCGGCCCTGCCATCCGCACAGGCGATCACCTCGTGCCCGAGGTCCTTCAGGAACTCTGCGAGGCTCCTCCTGCTTTCCCTCTCGGCATCCGCCAGCAAGATCCTCATCGAGGATCCCCTCCCTCGCCACCGGACACAGGAGCCAGCCTCATCCTGTAAGCAACCATCCCAGGAGGCTCTCCAAACACCTCGAGACTCCCTCCAAACCCTTCCTCGACGATCTCTCTGGCCAGCGCCAGGCCAACTCTTTCCTCCTTTTGGCAGCAATCCTCATCAAAGGGTTCGCCTAGAGCCAAAAAGGAGCCGCTAAGCTCCACGACCACATGCTCCCCTTCCGCCCTCGTGAAGCATCTGATCTCCTTCTCCTCCCATCCCCCCTCCTTCATCGCCTCCAACAGCTGCGCCAGGAGGATCACCACCGCATCCTGCAGCTCTCTCTCCCTGACGCGGACGCGGGGGAGGTCAGGGGCGAGCTCGCTCCTGACAGATATCCCGCAGGACTCCATCCACCCCTTCATGAGCTCCAGGGCGCAGACGAGGACCTCGTTCAGATCACAGGCCGGGTCCCCTTCTTCCTCCGAATCGCTGTCGGCGAAAGAGTAGAAGCGATCGAGGAGCCCGCTGATCCTTCCCAGCTGCCCGGAGATCCTCTTCAAATTCTCAGCGATCCTCTCGGGAGGAAGCCCCCGCTCCTGCTTCATCATGTAGAGCATCCCCTCTGCCAGGATCTTGATGGCGTTCAGGGCCTGCGCAACAGCGTGCACGACCCCTCCTGCCAGGATGCCGACTGTCACCAGCCTCCTCATCTTCCCCAAACATCCCTGGAGCTCTTTCGCATCCCTGCGCAGCCTCTCCCATCCCGTGATGTCCTGAAGGGCGATGGCATAAAATCTCTTCCCATTGAGCTCGTACCCCTTCGCCGAAAAAAAGATAAAACGAGAGCCCTTTCGTTTGCCCTTAAGCCATCCCCTTCCTGAGCATTCGCCCTTATCGCTGATTTCCTTAAGGATGTGCTCCCTTAAACCTCTATCGCTGAACAGCAGAGAGAGCCACTCTTTGCCCCTCAGCTCCTCTTCGCCGCAGCCTATGATCCCGGCGAAGCCTGAGGTGAATCCCAGAATCGTGTGCTCGCTGTCGGCAACGGCTACCCCCAGCAAGGGCTCCCCTGCCGTCTCCAGCCCCCCAGGTTTTTCGACAGCTGTTTCTCTGAACGCCAAGCCCTTTGCCACACCACCTAGCGTTATTTAAAACCCGAATCCGTGATAATAACAACTGGGCAGGACCTGCTCTAACAGTAAA
>JBNATO010000218.1:0-3605 GCA_049701555.1 Thermacetogeniaceae bacterium
GCCTGCTCCCTGGTCATCGCAGGACCTTTGGCCATGTTGCGCGTGCCAAAACCGACCTTTCGGGAGATGATCTTCCCTTGCTCCACCAGTTCGCTCAAATCTCCGGCGACACCCATATCCACAACGACAACACGCGCCCCTGCTGCTCGCGCCAGGGCGTTGATCCCTGCTCCGCCTGCCACAAAATTGTAAACCATCTGCAAGGTAACCTCCTGAGGGCAGGCGCTGACCCCTTCGGCCACAACCCCATGGTCGCCGGCCATGGTCACCACTACTTTGTTTTCCACAGAAGGCTCCAGGGTTTCACTGATAGCAGAGAGCTGCTCAGCAATATCTAAGAGTCTGCCAAGGCTTCCCAGAGGAACCGCCAGATCGTTTAGTCTCTGCCGTGCCCTCCGGCGCCACCCAGCATCGAGAGGCCTGATCCCTCTTGCGACATCGTCCAATTTCAAACCCATGAGAAATCCCTCCTCAGCCTCTGATGTCCTCACAACTCCGCCTCTGTCCTGCTGCCAACTGTATGGCAAGATGAAGATTTTTGTTTGACAAAGCTTCTAGCCTTGACAAATGTTAAATAAAGAACTGCAGAGAGAATCATGCTCAGGAAATAGCTAACATCCGCACCGCCTAGGTAGTTTTTAGCGATAGGGCCCGTGTAAAGAACAGAGCTCATAAAAGGTACAGAGACAGCGACACCACAGATAAAGGAAATGATACCGGGCCAACCGGACCCAGCTCGCTCTTCCTCTGCCGGTTTATTGAAATTGAGAAAGAAGTCACAGAGCACCACGCCCAGCCAGGGAGCAATCCAGTAGGAGAGGAGCAAAAGAAAGTTCTTGTAGGTTTCTGCCAAATGTCCGCTGCCAAAAGAGGCCAGTAAAGCGCCTATGCCAGCTGTGACAACAGCGGAAACCCATCTCTTCACAGGGATGCCCATCGCTAACGCTGCGAGCCCGCCACTGTACACTGCTATGGCGTTGATCGGCATTATACTGAGGATTACAGCGATCAGGGCTGGAACCGTAAACACTCCCATCAGTTTAGCGAAGAAGTCCATCGGGCCAGTATGCATTCCAAGCGTTGCTGTCAAAGCACCGAGAACCTCGAGCCAGATACACACGCTCACACATCCCAGGTAAGTGGCCAACCAGGCTTTTGTTCGTGGGGTATTTTCCGGCAAATAACGGGAATAATCAGAGCCGATGGGACAGTAACTGATCTGATAAGAAAAAGCGACAGCAACAGCAAGGATGAAAACCCAGATATCAAACCCCCCTGGGCTGCCAGCAGCGCTGATCAGAAGATGAGGAAAGTTGCCTATGGAGATAGCTGTCATCGCGAGGAAGAGAATCCCCATCACAATGGACATCCAGTGAGCAAAGGTGTGAATGAAGTTATAGCCAAAGACGGCGATCAGGACCGTGGCAACAGTTAGAATGAGCAGAGCCAAATGGTAGCTTAAAGAAGAGATGATCTTCTGTAGAGCCATCACAGCCAGCACGAGATTCACAGCGAGCCAGCCGATGTTGTTGATAAAGTTCAAAAAAGACAGCCCAACCACTCCTGCTCTCCCAAAGGCTTTCTTGCTTCCGGGGATCAGCGGCTGTCCCAGCTGAGGTCCTATCGCAGAAGCCAAGGCCAGAAAAATACCCCCCAGCAGATTTCCGATGATGATGGCCAAAACGGCATACTTCAGGGGTAGCCCAAACTCAACTCCTAGAAACCCTGTAAACCAAGTGACCACATTGAGGTTTGAGGCAAACCACAATGTAAACAACTGCCGAGGCCTGCCGTGCCGTTCCTCCTGGGGAATAGGTTCGATGCCAAACGGCTCCACCTCCAAAACCTTCTCTTCATAGACCTTGCTCATGCTTATACCCTCCTTCAAGGATTTTTTGTTAAAAAACTGCTGAAAAAATAAAAGTCCACGCTTATACCAAGCGTGGACTTTACCATCATCCACCGCTTACGCCTGCCCTTTCCGCGAGGGCGGCATAAACTTTTCAGGCAGGTCTCCTGGCTCACAGATCATTCTCCCCCAAACCTTCCCCGGCTGGTGGGCCAGCCGAGTGGCATCAGCGGGTTCGTCCCTGTTCACAGTGGCGGGACCGCTCAGGATTCTCACCTGATTCCCTATTCTCCCGTGGGTTTCCCAGCACGGGCACCTGAAAAGCCTGACTATATTCAGTTTTTTCAAAGCTTTTCTTTACTCAAATAAAATAGTTTCTTAGCGCTGTTTTGTCAATAGCTTGTAGGCTCGTGATGCTGTCAAATAATAGAGGCCTTAAAGAACCTGGAGACGCTGAAAAAGCGGCTCAAAAAGAAAGACTTTTTGACAACATAGCTAAAAGGCTCGACAAGATAAAGGGCTCCTTGAACACCCGCAAGTTCAAAAACAGAGAATACGTAACCGCTCAGATCAGCAAGGCCTTCGAAGGCCACAGAAAGTTTGCAGCCGCTGTTTGACATCAGCCTTGAGGGCGAAAGCGGCAGTCTCGAACTCAGCTGGAGCTACGACCCGGAGATGGTTAAGCAGCAACGCCGCCTTCTGGGCAAGTACATCCTAGCTACCAGCCTGGCGAGTTCAACCGATGACGCCAACCAGGTGGTGGAGCTCTACAAGTCCCGGCACCGGGTTGAGGACCGGATCCGCGCTATGAAGAGCACCCTGAGGATCAGGCCGGTGTTCCTGCAGTCAGATGATCGGATCAGGTCACTGGTTCTGGTGAATATCATCGCCAAGATTTGTCTTGGTCCGGAAAATCGGTTGCTAAAAATTTTTTCGATTGGCAGGAGATATCTGGCATGACAGAGAAATGCTAGAATTAAACCAAAAACAGCGGGAGAGGAGAAGGTAGCCGGCTGCCCTGGCCGAACCGGTCACTCCAGACCAGCTACGCCAGGTATTTCCCCAGGCACCGCAACCAGGATGCTCTTGCACACCTGACCGTGGATGAAAGTATTGCTTTTCTGGCAAGGGTTTTTGGCAGCGATCCGGAGGCGGAAAGAATTGTCCAGGCAGCCCATCAGGCCCAGGCTGAGGTCAAAGACCTGAGATTTGCAGAGAGCATGGCTGTAAGTGGGCGCCTGCGGCCTGGAGCATTAGGGGAAGGATCTGGGGTTTCGGAGATCTTCATGCAGGGCAATATTGAGAGCGAGTTCAGCTATCCTCTCAACCTGCACCAAAAGATGGAGATGAACCTTAACCTGCCGGATGTGAAGACAGGAACTAAAGGCCTGCCGGCGGAGTAAAGATCCAGCTGCCTCCCGAAGCGCTGACGGCGCCGGAGATGCCGCTGACGCCCTCCAAGCCGGGTACAGCGCTATCTGCCAGCCAATAGTCATCTGGCCTTTTCGATGCTGGCGAATGAAAGATACGTATGGTGTATCAGGGCCTGTCGCGACTGGAATAGCCCCCGACCTGTTTGGGAAGATGATCAAGCTTCAAAAATTTTTTTGCGGTAGGCAGGATTTGAGAGGATTTTGCCGAAATTTCATCACGAAGCTTTCATAAAAAAGTAAATAAAAAGGGGACAGGTGGCCTTGCCAGCCAAGGCCTAAGAGGGAAGCCGGTGAGAATCCGGCGCGGTCCCGCCACTGTGAGG
>JBNATO010000219.1:0-3590 GCA_049701555.1 Thermacetogeniaceae bacterium
GAGGCTCCTTGCTCAGGGTCTGTCCCGGCACCTAGCTCATCAAGGATCACAAGAGTACCTTTGCCAGCCTTTTGCAGAATCCGTACGATATTGGTCATATGGCCAGAAAAGGTGCTCAGCGACTGCTCGATGCTCTGTTCATCCCCAATATCGGCAAAAATATCCATAAAGCAAGGGAAAACCGTCCCTTCATCGGCTGGCACGTGCAACCCTGCCTGTGCCATTAAGGCAAGAAGCCCCACTGTCTTTAGTGCAACAGTCTTTCCCCCGGTATTTGGCCCTGTGATGATCAGGCAGTCGAAATCCTTCCCAAGGTGGATGTTCAGAGGCACAACCTCACCCTGAAGCAAAGGGTGTCTGCCGCCTCTGATCTCGATCCACCCATCATCCTTAATCTCCGGCTGTCTCCCCTTCATCCTTTCGCTCAAGGCGCCCTTCGCAAAAATAAAGTCAATTTCCCCAAGGATCTTCAGGTTTTCGCCGATCCTCTCGTGTTCTGCCGCAACAAGCTTCGTCAGCTCTTCGAGGACTCGCAGCTCTTCCCTGCGAGCTGCTGCCTTCACAGCAGCGAGTTCATTCATTGTGCTGACAAGAGAGAGCGGCTCCATAAACACAGTAGCACCGCTCGACGACTGGTCGTGAACGATGCCTGGGAACTGGTTGCGGAACTCCTGCTTCACCGGCAAGACGTAGCGTTCTCCCCGCATGGTATAGATAGGCTCTTGAAGGTAACGCAACCATTCGGGCCTCGTAAGAAATTCCTCAAGTTGGCTTCTGGCCTTAGCCTCCAAGGATCTCATCTGGCGCCGCAGCTTCGCCAATTCAGCAGAAGCAGCATCAGCGATCTCACCCTCCGGGAGAATGCAGGCGCCGATCCTCTCTTGAAGTTGGCTGCACTCATTCAGCGCAGCAGCTCTCGAGCGTAGGCGAGGAATATCCGCGCTGATGCGCAATATTCCCTCTTTTACCCTGCCAGCAGCCGCCAAGGTATCCCTGATCATCAGAAGCTCGTTAGGCTCCAGTACCCCACCGATAGCTGCTCGCCTGAGAAACGGCGTAAGGTCTGAGATACCAGCCAGGCTCAAATCCGGGCTCAACCTCTTGGCTTTAACCGCCTCTGTAGTCTCGGCCTGAGCCTCCAGGACCTCGTTGATATCAGCAGAAGGTTCCAGTTCACGCACATGGTGAACCCCTAAAGGGGTCTCGCAGAGTGTCTCCAACATCTCCTTGATCTTATGGAATTCGAGCTTCTTCAGGGAATACCTATCCAACTTCCATCTCCTCTCCCCTTGATTCTTCTATTTGGAGGACCCCCCGCAAGTAATGCCCGCGAGTCAATCCCTGTGGAGAAATCTTTGCTAACTCTTCCCAAAACCTCTTTCCTGTCTCCTTATCCCAGTCTCCTGCCAGCCACATATCACAGCCAAGCTTGTAAAACGAAATTATCCTTTTTACACCTTCAGCCTCAGAATAACGCAGTTCAAGCCTTAAATTGTTATAACCCCTTTCCAAAATCTCGTCAAGAAACTCTATGAGACAGAGTTCCCTGGCATTGTAAAGAGTCATCCGGCACTTCTCATCCTGTACCAGAGGGAAAAGGTACCCCAAGCGATCTTTTAAAAAGAAGGCGTGCTTTCGGCAGGGCTGGAGGCACTTCCCGCTTATTTTAGAAGAAAAGGCTGCAACTGCTCCTGGTACACAGTGCTCGCTGATCATCAAGGGGAGCGTGCCATGTACGATCAACTCCAACAAGCCAGTGTTTCGGAAAGCCAGATTGTGCAGCTGTTCTCTGTTTAACTCAGGCGACAGCGTAAACCTCGTTGCTCCCTTGTCCAGCAACATCGCAGCAGCTTGATCGTTAAAAACCGGGATAGAAAAATCAGTGACAACACTTAACCCTGTTTGTAAGGCGAGATAAAGGCCACCCAGGTCCCCAACAAGTACTCCATCCGCTTGGAGTTCCTGCGCTGCCGCCAAAACCTCTTCCACATCAGCCCGATCCCGTTCATGCCATATCCTGGGTAGAATTATAAACGCCTTTCTTCCTTTTTTTCTGCACGCCTTAACCCCTTCTTCCAGCAGCTGCCTGTTCCACGGCACCCTTCGCCGGTAAGAAGAGCCACCAAAATATATAACATCTGCGCCTGCCCCAAGCGCCGCCTCCAGAGCCGGAAAGTCAGCTACTGCTACAGCCAGAGACGGCTTTTCATCTCGCCTTTTGAGAGCTTGTGCCTGCCTTCTTACTTCTCTCCAAAGGAAGCTCTCCTCTTCTGGCAGCACCCGCTTAAACCTGGATACCCGGGCGCTTTCCAGGGCATCAGTCAGGCTTCTTCGAACTGCATTGATCTCACTTAAGGGAAACATCACATCAGGATCGAGGTCACACTCAAACTCAACCAGTTCAAAGTAGGTGTTGCCCAGGCGGTTAACCTGGTCTCTCACCTTCTCCGGAGTGAGAGGATGCTTGACAGCAGCCTCTCCCAAAAATGTCCCTCTCCTAATAGCATAGAGGCCATCCGGATCCCACGCCTCTAAAACGAAGGGTTCTCCTTTCTTTCCCCTTGCTCGCACCCGCAAGGGTACTCTGCGCCATATACCCCTGCGAATGCTTTCCTGCGCCGCCTGGATCAACTTCTCATCGTGGGTCTTAAAAATGCGGTCCCCTCTCCCCACAGGAAACGGAACGGCAACCTCCACAAACATCCCAGGCTCAGCTTGAGAGACCCTCTTTCCGTCAACCTCCAAGCTACGTACAGTCATTCCCTCTCTGCCATTTTTTGTCCAGAACTCTATTCCATCGCCAACCCTCAAGGGAAGCCGTGTCTCAAATACCACCCGCTTCCCTGGGGTTACTCTGAGCACACGCCCCAGAGGAAGACCCCGGTTGTTCGGCTTTGTGTAGCCGATCAGCTCCTCTCTGGGGTTGCCGTAGAAATACCCAGTTGTAAATCCCCTATTGAATATCTGGGCGAGTTCCCGAACTTCCTCTTCAGCAACCTCAAAGCCTGAGGGATCATCTGATGCCCGATCGAGCGCTTCCCTGTAGATCCTCACCACTGTAGCCACATACTCCGGCCGCTTCATTCGGCCCTCGATCTTCAAAGAAGCCACCCCGGCGTCGATCAGTGCGGGAAGCTCCCTTATCAACATCAGGTCCTTGGGGCTCAAGAGGTATTCACCCGGACAGGCAGAATCAACCTCCTTGCCCCGCTCATCAACCAGCCTGTAAGGAAGCCTGCAGGGCTGGGCACAACACCCGCGATTCCCGCTGCGCCCTCCTACCATGCTGCTGAGAAGGCACTGGCCGGAGTAGCAGAAACAGAGTGCTCCGTGGACAAAGACCTCCAACTCCAATGCAGTTTTTTTCCTGATCTCTAGAAGATCAGCATAGGTCGTCTCTCGCGCCAAGACGACCCGCTGAAAACCTAAATCGGCAAGAAACTGAGCCCCAGCAGCGTTATGCACAGTCATCTGGGTGCTCCCATGAAGCGGAAGCTGCGGCAGCGCTTCTCTGATAAACCGGGCAACACCCAGATCCTGGACAAGGATAGCATCAGCCCCTTCTCTGTACAGAAAAAAGAGGTAATCTG
>JBNATO010000220.1:0-3580 GCA_049701555.1 Thermacetogeniaceae bacterium
CAACCGTGACCAAGCTGTGAGCGGAACCCTCTCGTACGCCATCGGCTGCGGCCGCGCCATCGTATCCACACCATACGAATATGCCGTGGACATGCTCTCAGAAGGGGAACGGGGGATGATCGCACCTGACGCCACTCCGGAAGCTCTCGCTCAACTCCTCGACAAAATCCTTGGGAACCCGCTGCTGAAGGTCCAACTCGAAAAGAAGGCCGCACAGCTCGGAAAGATCCTGAAATGGCCCTACGTAGCAAAACAGTATGCCGAAGTGGCAAAAGCGATCCTGAAGCCCAGCTTGGCAGGCATAGCATCTACATAAAGGCAAGGAGGTTAAAAGCACAATGAGGGATTACAGGCATCTGAGAAGAATGACTGATGCCACGGGCATAATCCAGTTCTCCAAATGGGATGAACCGGATGTCAACAGCGGTTATACGGTCGACGACAATGCCCGAGCCCTCCTTGTTGCTTTAAACATACACGGAGAAGAAGGAGAGAAGTACACCAGGATCTATACCAACTTCCTCCATTCAGCACAGCGCCCCGATGGAACATGGTGCAACCTCATGGTAAACGGCACTTTCACTCCGGAGATCGACTCCGAAGACTCCTGGGGAAGAGCTTTCCTGGCCTGCATTGCAGCAGCGTCTTCACACTTCGAAGACATCCGCCGGCTGGCTTTGGAAATGGCTGTCAAAGCGCTGCCAGTTGTAATGAACCTGAAATTCCCTCGCCCCATCGCCTATACGCTGATCGGCTTGCAAAAGGGGAAGGATATACCAGAACTCCAAGAGCATCACAAGGCGATGCGCGAAACAGCAGCAAGGTACAGCGAAGACCTCATCAGCCTCTACAACCATAACAAATCGCCAGGATGGTATTGGTTCGAGGACAGGATCACCTTTTGCAATGGGATTATGCCCCAAGCCCTCTTTGCCTATTACAGCCTCACCTCCGACAAAAAAGCGCTGATGGTGGCAAAAGAATCTCTGAGCTTCTTAAACGACAATCTCTTCGCCAAAGGTTACCTGAACATAGTCGGCAACAGAGGATGGTGGCTCAAGGGCAACTTCATGCCGCTATACGACCAGCAACCGGTCGATGCCTGTTCAACTGCTCTTGCCTGCTTAGAAGCTTACGCAGCAACAGGACAGAAGGAATATGTTGATTATGCCCGCCAGGCCTATTCCTGGTACTTCGGGGAAAACATCAACAACACTCCTCTCTACAACCACAAGACCGGAGGCTGCCATGATGGCCTGATCCCAACTGGAGTAAACCCAAACCAGGGAGCAGAGGCTCTCATCTCCATGCTCCTCACGGAACTGGCGCTCGAAAAACTGGGATTCCTTCCCGAAACCAAAGACGGGTCTGTAGAAGGAAAAGAACACGCTTTTACAGCAGTAAGCTAAATCTGGACACGGGGATTGAGCATAAAATGGTCGATCCACAAGAGTTTGTGCTCGGCGTCAACTACTGGCCCATCAAGAAGGCGATATACTGGTGGAAGCTTTTTGACATCCACGAAGTAAAAGAAGACTTTCAAAGGATCGCCGAGTGTGGCCTCAAGGTTGTCCGGATCTTCCTCCTCTGGGAAGACTTCCAGCCAGAACCTCAAGCGGTATCAGCTGCGGCTCTGCACAACCTCGTCGCTGTAGCTGATACCGCCTCTGAGTGCGGCCTTTATATACTCCCGACACTCTTCTGTGGACATATGAGCGGGGCCAACTGGATGCCGGAATGGATGCTGGGAAAAGCATCCTTAAGAGGGCGCTTTCCTGTTGTGAGCAACGGCAGAGTGCAAAACAGAGAAATACTAAACTATTACGGAGACGAAGAGCTGATTCAAGCCCAACGCCTACTCTGCCGCCAGGTCGCCAAAGCTCTCCGGCAGCACCCCGCAGTCTGGGCCTACGACCTCGGCAATGAAGCATCAAACTGCGTCGTCCCGCCGGATCGCCACAGCGGGCGCCGCTGGCTCGAGACGATGGCAGAAGAACTCAGACAAGCCAGCGAAGGATGCCTTGTCACGTTTGGGATGCACGCCGAGGACCTGGAGGAGGACCGCCGCCTGGGGCCCGAGGACGCAGCGCCTTTCTGCGATTTTTTGTGCATGCATGGATACCCGTTTTACCTGAAATGGGCCGATAACCCACTCGACGCAAAGGTCCTCCCCTTCCTGGGAGAGATCACAAGGTGGCTAGGAGGCAAACCCGTTCTCTTCGAAGAATTCGGCCTCCACGGCCTCCTCTTGGCACACGAAAAGAGCGAAGAGGAAAGGGATGAGCTGTTTGCCCGGTATTTCCAAGAGGCGCTGGAACTGCTATGGGAAAGGGGGATGACAGGAGCGTTCATCTGGTGCTACGGAGATTATCACCCAACCCTCTGGGACAAACCTCCGCTCAAAGACAACCCTCATGAAAGACATTTTGGGCTCTTCAACTATGATGGTTCCCCTAAACCGGTGGTGGCGCTGATCCGCAGCTGGAGCAAGCAGCCAAGGCATTGTCGCCGCAGCAAGCCGGAAGCTGCTACCTGGCTGGAGGGGGAAAAAAGAGAAGAATTTTATGCAAATCCCTTAAATAACCTTGTCAATCTATATCAAAAGTTCAAAAAAACCATC
Source organism: Thermacetogeniaceae bacterium (assembly GCA_049701555.1). GTDB lineage: Bacteria > Bacillota > DSM-12270 > Thermacetogeniales > Thermacetogeniaceae > JBNATO01. The sequence continues at coordinate 2,621 of JBNATO010000220.1, forward strand.
AAAAACTGATCACCTGAAGCAGGAGGAAGAGCAATGAAGATCGCCCTCTTGTCACCCATTGCCTGGAGAACGCCACCGAGGCACTATGGACCGTGGGAAAGAGTGGTTTCCCTTCTGTGCGAAGGTTTGGTGGAAAGAGGGGTCGACGTCACCCTCTTTGCAACCGGAGACTCCTTGACAAAGGCGAAGCTCGTCTACGTCTGCAAAACCCCCTATGAGGAAGATAAGTCGATCAACCCCAAGGTGTGGGAATGTCTGCACATTGCCAAACTGTTCGAAAGCGCACATGAGTTCGATCTGATCCACAACCATTTCGACTTCTTGCCTTTGTCCTACAGCAGGCTTGTGAAAACACCCTTAGTCACCACCATCCATGGCTTTTCCTCCCCAACCATCCTTCCTGTCTACCAGGCGTATGCTGACAGGAGCTACTACGTATCCATCAGCAATGCCGACAGGCATCCGTCGCTCCCTTATATCGCCACAGTCTACCACGGGATCGACGTGGAGTCTTTCACCTTTGTCCCAAAGCCAGGCGACTATCTCCTCTACTTCGGGCGCATCCACAACGACAAGGGGACAGCTGAAGCGATCGAGATCGCCAAGAGGTTCGGAATGCGCCTGATCATCGCGGGGATCATCCAGGACCAAGCCTATTTTGAGGAAAAGGTTGCCCCCCATCTGGACGGCACCATGATAAGCTATATCGGCTCAGTGGGGCCTGAGAGGAGAAACGAGCTGCTGGGAGGCGCCTACGCCCTGATCCACCCCATCAACTTTGCAGAGCCCTTCGGGCTGAGCGTCGTAGAAGCGATGGCATGCGGAACCCCTGTTGTCGCTTTTTCAAAGGGATCGATGCCGGAAATCATCAAACACGGAACCACAGGCTTCCTAGTAAACAGCATCGATGAAGCAGTAGAGGCGCTCAGGAGCATCCCGGAGATCAACCGCAACGATTGC
>JBNATO010000221.1:0-3543 GCA_049701555.1 Thermacetogeniaceae bacterium
CCCTCAGGGGCAGGACAGCTGGGGACAGGAGTCGAGGTCGCCGAGATCCGCCGGCTGCGCGACTGTTTCCTCGACATGCAGTACAGGGGAGAGAATACCGCCCTGGGGTACTGGGAGGCGCGCTGGGATATCATCCAGAAGGTAGAGGTGATCCTCAACGAGCCCTCTGACAGCGGCCTGAGCAAGGTTTTCGAGCAGTTCTGGCAATCGCTCGAGGACTTGAGCAAAAACCCTGAAAGCATGGCAGCGCGGGCGATGGTGCTGGAGCGCGGCAAGACCTTGGCTGAGACCTTCAACCACCTCGACGCTCAGTTTAAGGCTCTGCAGAGTGACATAGACAGCACCATAAAGGTGAGGGTTGAGGAGGTCAACTCCTTTGCCAGGCAGATCGCCGACCTAAACCTCCAGATACAGAAGCTCGAGGTAGGGGGTCAGCGGGCGAACGACCTGCGCGACAGGAGAGACCTGCTCCTCGACCAGCTCTCGAAGGATATCCGCATCCAGGTGCGCGAGGACGCTTTCGGTATGGTGCAGGTGAGCATCGGTGGGCGCCTCCTGGTGGATGGCAGCCGGGTCGACGAACTGGATGTGGAAGAAGATAGTGTAAGCGGCTTTTACAAGGTTGTCTGGAAGGCTGACAGACAGGATGCGCAGGTCACCGGCGGGAATATCAAGGGGCTGCTCGATGTCCGGGATGGGCTTGTCCAGGATATTAGGGATGGCCTGGATAAACTGGCGGCGGCTCTTGCCGAAGGAGTTAACTCGATTCATAAAGCTGGCTGCGGTTTGAACGGTAGTACAGGCATCGACTTCTTTACAAAAAATACCGATGCAACAGTTAAGGCAGGAAACATCACTGTTAACACAGATCTGGAAAATTTAAGCAATATTGCCGCCGCAAAAAATTACGGTACAGATACAAATCCTATTTTTGATAAGGGCGATGGCAGCAATGCTCTGGCACTGGCTCAGCTGTTGAAGCAGGAGAAGATCGATGGTTTGGGCGGCACAACCTTCGAGGACTACTACCAGGCGATGATCGGCGAACTCGGCGTGCAGGGCCAGCAGGCGAAGCGGATGGCGGAGAACCAGCAGCTGCTGGTCTCCCAGCTGGACAGCAGCAGGCAGGAGGTCTCAGGCGTCTCGCTTGATGAGGAGATGGTGAACATGATCCGCTTCCAGCACGCCTATGCGGCTGCTGCCCGGGTGATCACGGCGATCGACGAGATGCTCGGGGTGATCATCGAGCGCCTAGGTTTGGTAGGCCGTTAAGCCCTTATTTGCTCAGCTCTTCTATTTGGTTGAAATAATATTTTCGCTCGGATTTCTGCTTGAGGAGGATGAGGTTGGACCGCGCTATGGCGAGCGCGGCCTTTTTGGTTCCTTGGGCTAGGCAGAGGGATGTTTCGGCGTCAGGGCGCACAGGAGGGTAGGAGAGGGGCATGGCTGTCTCGATCAGCTCTGCCAGATCGCCGCAGCGGCGCCCTATCTCCAGCGGGACCTCGATTGAGTGCGAAGCCCCTTCGGGCTTTCCCTCGACGACCTCCCTGTAGGCGACCCCGTCTTCCTGGGCGAGTTCGAGAAAACGCTTTGTCCACGACGAGGCCAGTTCGAGGGATCTCTCCCAAAAGGCCAGCTGTTGCGAGTCAAAATCCCCGCTGCATTTGCCCTCTTTTGCTCCTCGCAGCTTTCTTAAGTTTACCCGGCAGACCATGGCGAACAGGGCTGCGGCCTGCGCCCCTGTGATCGCTGCTGCTGCGCCGGCGCTGGGGAAGAGGGAGTCGGAAGCAAGCTCCGTGAGGTAATCTGGGATCCTCAGCTCTCTGATATCAGGAAGATTTGACATGGCCTCATTCCCCTCCCCGTCGAGTTCGCTTTTGTGCTTTTTCTTCGAGATCATGAAGGAACAATCCTTCTCCGGCAATGGGGAAACGATTTCGATTGAAAAAAGAAAAAAATTGGAGTTTTCAGCCTGATATCGGCTGAGGTGGAAAAATTTTGGGTTCAAGCGAATGACCAAATCGACGATAGATAAAGTAGAGAGTGATTCTCTGGATGAGGAAAGGGGAAATGGCCGGTGCGGGTCACCAATACCATGATGGCGAACAATCTCCTGCGAAATTTGTGGGCCAACATGGAGCGCCTCCAGGAGTATCAGGACCAGCTGGCATCTGGCAAGAAGATCAGGCGCCCCTCGGATGATCCCGTGCGGGCGACGTCTTCCTTGAAGCTTCGCAGCAGCTTAGGCGAGATCGAGCAGTATTCCAAGAATGTTGAGGATGCCAAGACGTGGCTGGAGGTTACAGACTCAGCTCTGACGAACGCTATAGAGGTGCTTCAGACAGCCAGGGAGCGGGCGGTGGCCGGGGCGAACGGCACGCTCCCCCAGGAGTCCCGCGAGGCTATAGCCCAAGAGGTAGCCCAGCTGAGGGACCAGTTGATGCAGATCGCCAACACCAACGTGGGCGGGCGCTATATCTTCGGAGGCACTCAGACTACTAAACCTCCTGTAGGAGATGGTTATCAACCTGTTTATTGGGATGGATCTTCATGGAAAGAAACTGGTAATTGGCAAGGCAATGAAGAAAGTGTTGAATATGAGATTGCTGCTGGTGTCAAGGTGACTGTGAACACGCTGGGGAATAAACTCTTTCACGGTTATACCGAGAACGATACACTTCGAGGTGGTGCCATTGCCGTCCTCAATGAGTTGGCTAAGGCTCTAGAAGATAGAAGCAAGTCGGGTGCTGACATTTCTAAGTGGATCGGTGAAATCGACCTGGTGCTCGACAAGTTCATCGAAGAGCAAGGAAAGCTCGGGGCTATAGAAAACCGGATGGAGATGACCGCGAACAGGATCCTGCAGCAGCAGATCCAGCAGACGGACCTTCTCTCCCAGGCGGAGGATGCTGATGTGGCAGAGGCGATCATCAACTTGAAGAACCAGGAAAACGCCTACAGGACAACTCTCGCTGCAGGTGCACGCATCATCTTGCCAACGCTCATTGACTTTCTGAGGTAAAAATAGTTTAGTCATCCGGCATGGTAATAGGCTTTAGTTGTTCGTATCTAAAAACCAGAGGAAAACTCTGGTTTTTTTATTTATTTGCGAGCGCTGGAATTATTTCAAGTTGAAGGAATTTTTGTATGGTTATAGAAGATATCATGCAAAAGGAAGAGTTTGGCATGAGGGAAAGGGGGTAGGTTGTTTGAAACAGGTTCTGGTCGATATCAAGAAGTGTCTCGGTTGCCGTTCCTGCGAGCTGGCCTGCGCCGTGCAGCACTCTGCTTCCAGGAACCTCTACCAAGCTATCCAGGAGAGCCCGCCGCCGAGAAGGAGGATCTTCGTCGAGAGCGTCGGCGAGAAATCATTTCCCTTAAACTGCCGCCACTGCGATGATGCGCCATGTGCCGCCGTCTGTACCACCGGGGCGATGAAAAAGGATCCGGCTACCGGTGTGGTCGCCAACAATCCGGAGAAGTGCGTGGGGTGCTGGATGTGCGTGATGGCCTGTCCCTTTGGGGCGATCACCAGCGATGGGG
>JBNATO010000222.1:0-3531 GCA_049701555.1 Thermacetogeniaceae bacterium
GTGGTTTTAGGGACTAAGCTTGCTTATCGGAGTCTTTGCAGAACAGTTGAGAAAGCAGAAAATCTTCTTAAGGAGAGGGAAGAAGTAGATGAAGGATATGGTTTTAAATTTAAACCAGCGATCTTTTATGTCTGTCCTCAAATTTTTCGGACAGCGCTTGTCCTTGCGGGTTTTTGCTTAAGCCCTGAACTTGATGAGAAAGGCATGCTGGAGTGGTTGAGGCGACAGAGGTTTTCCGGGGAGATCGGGGATATTTCTTTGCTCGGTCGTTGGCGTGGTTATGACATATACGTGGTGGGGGCTGATGGTGAACCGGAGATAGTGTCCCGTATTTTGAAAGAATTCGGTAGGATGGTGGATGTGCCCAGCCTTCATTGGCTGGTAGTAAGAGCACCTGAGGTAGGGAATTTGCCTTGCCTGTTTTTTTCAAAGATTTTCAAAATATGTCGCTTTTGGAAAGGGGTATATCTTTGCGAGGGGTTAGCTCTTCGGAAGATGCTTGGAGATTTAAGGAAAGAAGCATGTCGCTTGAGAATTCTTCTGAGCGAAGGAATTCTTGACTAAATTGAGCTTACTACATGATAATGTTAGAAAAACGGGGCGTGACTATGTTAGAAAAGAAGAAAGGTGTAAGAATTGTTCGTGTGAGGCCTGGTTCGGTAGCTGCTAGAATAGGGATATGTCCTGGGGATTGCCTGTTGACCGTCAATGGTGTTGTTCCAAGGGATCTTATTGAGTATCTCTACCTGGCTCAAGCGGAAAGGGTCTGGCTAAAGATACGGAAGCATGAGAACGGAAGAATAGATAATGTTGTGATCGAAAAGGATGAGGATGAAGATCTTGGTTTGGTGTTTGAAGCTGACTGTTTTGATGGCATTATTCGTTGCCGCAATAAGTGTATTTTTTGTTTTGTAGATCAACTCCCGCCTGGTCTGCGAGGTTCGCTCTATGTAAAAGACGATGACTATCGGCTTTCCTTTCTTCATGGTAATTTTGTAACACTTACAGATTTAGCGCCTAGGGACTTGCGTCGGATCTTGACTTTTCATCTGAGCCCCCTCTACATTTCTGTGCATACCACAGATCCGGTTTTGAGAGGGAAAATGCTGGGGAGAAAAAAGCCCATGCCGATACTGGATAAAATAGAGTTGTTGGCACAAAAAGGAATTACTATGCATATACAGATAGTTCTGTGTCCTGATTGGAATGATGGTGAGGTACTGACTCAGACGATAGAGGAGCTTTCACGGTTTTGGCCGCGGGTTGCGTCGGTTGGAATTGTGCCTGTTGGATTGACAAAGTATCGTGACGGTTTGGCCTATTTGAGAAGCTTTACAAAAGCTGAATGTCGCTCTTTAATAAGAAAAATTGCTATTCAGCAGAATTTATTTAGGATTCGCTATAAGAAGTCTTTTGTGTACCTTGCCGATGAGTTTTATTTGCGAGGTGGTTTGCCCTTTCCCCCGGCTCATATGTACGATAACTTTCCCCAGCTGGAGAATGGCATAGGTTGTGGACGGCTTCTCTATGAGGAATTTCGGAAATTAAAACCACTCCTTCCCAAGCGTCTAACTTCCCGGCGTTCTTTTGTGGTTGCAACAGGAAAAGCGGGTGCTAGTGTTCTTGCCCCTGTGATTGCGAGGTTGAATCTTATAGAGAATGTGAGGTTGAAATTATTAGCTATTCCAAGCACTTTTTTTGGCCCAAGGATCACCGTTGCTGGTTTGCTTACTGGTAGAGACTTAATATGGGGGCTTCGCAGAGTAAAAGGCGAGAGTGTTTTGCTCCCGAATGTCTCATTGCGCCACAAGACATCGGTCTTTCTTGATGGGATGACAGTGGATGAGGTGTCTTCCCGTTGTGGCTGCAAAATTCATGTGATCGAACCAACTGCAAAAGCTCTTGTTGAGGCTGTTTTGGGAAAGCGCTTGAGATTTTAGGTTGTAGACAGGAGGTAAAAGATGAGCAGCAAGCCTGTTGTGGCGATCGTCGGGCGTCCCAATGTCGGAAAGTCTACGCTGTTTAATCGCCTCGTTGGGAGGCGAAAAGCGGTTGTGGCGGATGTGCCGGGAGTAACTCGAGACCGGATCTATAACGATGTCGAGTGGAATGGAAAAATATTTACCCTGGTAGATACGGGTGGGCTTTTTTTGGATGATTCGGAGTTTCGCCAGGAGGTACACGATCAGGTTTATAAAGCAATTTCAGAAGCTGATGTGATCATCTTGGTAGTGGATGGAGAGGTGGGGCCAGTTCCTGAGGATGAAGAGATAGCACGAATGCTGCTAAAGATGCGCAAGAAGACGATAGTTGTTGTAAATAAAGTTGATGATTTCAGAAACAGCCACGTGATCTATGATTTTCTGGTATTGGGGTTGGGAGAGCCTCTTCCTCTTTCTGCCATTCACGGGCTGAATATAGATGAGCTCCTTGATAGGATAGTATCTCTTTTGCCTGAAAAATCTTGTTGTGAAGAGGAGGAAGGGATCCATATTGCAGTTGTAGGAAGACCTAATGTGGGCAAATCATCTCTCATAAATGCGCTTCTCAAGGAAAAGCGTCTGATAGTAAGCGATATACCAGGGACGACAAGGGATGCGGTTGACACTGTTTTGAAAAAGGATGATAGGACTTATATTCTCGTTGATACAGCTGGTATACGCAGAAAGAGCAGGATTTCTGATGATGTAGAGTATTACGGGGTGCAGCGTTCGCTAAGGGCCATTGACCGTTCGGATGTTGTTCTTTTTGTTCTTGATGCTACACAGGGGGTAGTGGAGCAGGATACAAAGATCGGTGGCTATATTGCGGAGGCGGGGAAGGGACTTATAATAATAATTAACAAATGGGATTTAGTAAAAAAAGAGCAAAATACGAAAAATATGTATGACCAGCTGATAAAATGGAGGCTTGATTTTTTGGGATTTGCTCCTCTTCATTATGTTTCTGCTTTAACCGGCCAGGGCGTAGACAGAATACTCCCGCTGGTTGACCGGGTGTACAGCGAATATACGAAAAGAATCAGCACTGGAAGCCTAAACAGCTGGCTGATGGAGACGGTCTATTTAAACCCTCCACCAGCTGTAAAAGGAGTAGAAGTAAAGTTTTATTACGCTGTCCAGGCAGAGCAAAGACCCCCTTTATTTGTTTTCTTTGTCAACCGCCCTGAGATGGTACACTTCTCTTATAAGCGCTACCTTGAAAATCAACTGAGGAAGGCATATGGATTTGAGGGAACACCAATAAGGTTGATTTTCCGGAAAAGAGAGTAGAGATTATGGCGGGAGGCAAGTAAAAGTGATAAGATTTTTCTTGTTGGTGATCGCCAGTTACGTTGTTGGCTCAATTCCTTGCGGCTATCTTATTGGAAAATTGTACGGTGTAGATATACGCAGCAAAGGGAGCGGAAACATTGGTACCACTAATGCTTTCCGAGTTTTGGGCCCAAAACCCGGCATCGTTGTTTTGATTTGTGATATCTTGAAAGGCTTTATTCCGGTGCTTTTTGCCAAGTCGCTTGGAGGACCAAGC
>JBNATO010000223.1:0-3515 GCA_049701555.1 Thermacetogeniaceae bacterium
GGTGGGTCGAGCAACCGGATCGTGACCGTCAGCCCGTCCATCTCCTTCAGTATCTCGTAGAAGTCCCCCTGCTGCATGGGAAGGAGCTTCGCCAGGGCAGCATCCCGCTCTTCATCGTTCTCAGCCATGATCATCTCCTGGACGATCGGAAGGCGATCCTGGGCCATAAACATATGCTCAGTGCGGCACAGCCCGATACCCTCTGCTCCGAATTCCTTTGCCCTGCGTGCGTCGACAGGAGTATCGGCATTCGCCCGAACTCCCAGCACGCGGAACTCGTCTGCCCACTCCAGCAGTGTGCGGAGTTCCTCGCTCATCTCCGGCTCGATCAAGGGCACAGCTCCGAGGATCACCTGGCCAGTGCTCCCATCGATGGAGATCAAGTCGCCCTCTTTGATCTCGATATCGCCAACCGTCATCTTCTTGGCTTCATAGTCGATGCGCAGGGCTTCACACCCGCAGACGCAGGGCTTGCCCATACCTCTCGCGACAACAGCCGCGTGGCTGGTCATACCACCCCTGCTGGTCAGAACTCCCTGGGCAGCGACCACTCCGTGAATATCGTCCGGAGTCGTCTCCGTCCTGACCAGAATAACCTTCTCTCCGCTTTGGCCTCTCCTCTCCGCCTCATCAGCATCAAAGACAACGGCGCCCGATGCCGCTCCTGGAGAGGCCGGCAGCCCTCTGGCGATCACGTTGAGCTTCGCCTTGGGGTCCAAACGGCGGTGCAAGAGTTGATCGAGCTGAGAGGGGTCGACTCTCTCGACTGCTTCCTCTTTGGTGATCAGCCCTTCTTTGACCATATCCACTGCAACCTTGACCGCTGCTGCAGCTGTCCGCTTGGCGCTCCTGGTCTGCAGCATGTAGAGTTTGCCGCGTTCAATGGTGAACTCCAGGTCCTGCATGTCGCGGTAGTGCTTCTCCAAAAGCCTGCAGATCTCCTCAAACTGCCGGTAGGTCTCCGGCATCTCCTCTTTCAGCCTGCTCAGCGGATATGGTGTTCTGATCCCTGCAACAACATCTTCGCCCTGAGCATTCATCAGATACTCGCCGTAGATGACATTTTCACCTGTCGACGGGTCGCGCGTAAAGGCGACGCCTGTTCCGCTGTCTTCACCCATATTGCCGAAGACCATCGCCTGAACATTCACTGCAGTACCTAGGTCATCGGGGATCTGGTTGATCTTGCGGTAGACGATCGCCCTCGGGTTGTTCCACGACTCAAAAACCGCCCTGACTGCAAGCATCAGCTGTTCCATCGGATCCTGCGGGAATTCTCTCCCTGTCGCCTCTCTGACAATAGCCTTGTACTCCTCTACAATTCCCCTCAGCAGGTCAGGGCCTAACTGGTAGTCGTACTGCAGGTTGTGGCGCTGCTTCTCCCGCTCTAACACCTCTTCAAACTTGTGGATGTCGATATCTAAAACGATATCGCCGAACATCTGAATAAAGCGGCGATAGCAGTCCAAGGCAAAGCGCTCATCCCCGGTAGCAGCAGCCAGCCCCTGCACTGTCTTGTCGTTCAGACCAAGGTTCAATACTGTATCCATCATTCCGGGCATCGAGACCTTAGCGCCTGAACGCACCGAAACCAACAAGGGATTTTCCGGGTCCCCAAACTTCTTCCCGATTTTCTTCTCAAGGATAGCGAGGGCTTCCTTGATCTGTTCCTCTAGGCCAGGAGGAAACTTCTTGTCGTTTGCGATATAGTAGGTGCAAGCCTCAGTCGTGATGGTAAAACCAGGTGGCACCGGGAGCCCTAGATTGGTCATCTCAGCCAACCCAGCCCCTTTGCCTCCCAGCAAATCCCTCATATTGGCATTTCCTTCTTCAAACAGGTAAACATACTTCTTACCTTCCATCTCGCTCCCCCTTATAATAGATTTCTAAAACTCTCGCAGCAGTCTCTTCGACTGCTTTATTGGTGACATCAATGACCGGGCAGCCCAGCTCGGCCATCAACCGGTCAGCATAGGCGATCTCTTTTTGGATCCTCTCCAAGCTGGCATATTCAGCATCTGTGGTCAGCCCCAGAGCCTTAAGGCGCTCCTGGCGGATCTGGTTGAGCACCTGTGGCTTGATCGTCAGCCCGATGATCTTGCGCCTCGGAATCTTGAAGAGTTCAGCAGGAGGCGCAACCTCAGGAACGAGGGGCACATTCGCCGCTTTGAGCCGCCTGTTATACGCCAGATACATGCAAACAGGCGTCTTGGAAGTCCGGGAAACGCCGATGAGGACGATATCGGCGTGCAGAAGACCCCGGGCATCTTTCCCATCATCGTACTTTATGGCAAACTCGATGGCCTCGATCCTGCGGAAATACTGGTCATCAAGCCTGTGGAGAAGCCCAGGCTGCATCTTCGGCTGGTTTCCGGTGACCTGTTCCATTGCCTGCATCAAGGGGCCGATCACGTCTACAGTCGGTATGTTGTAGGGGCGCGCAAGATTTTCCAGCTCTTCCTTTAAACCGGGTATAACCAAGGTGTAAGCTATGATCCCTTTGGTCTTTCTGGCCTCTTCCACGATGTCGATGAGGGCTTTTTTATCGCTGACATAGGGGTAGCGTCGAATTTCAAATCTTCCGGAATTGAACTGGCTTGCCGCAGCCCTAGCCACAAACTCCGCCGTCTCCCCGAGGGAGTCAGATACGATGAAAATCACGGGCTCACTCATGGTCCTTATAACCCCTCTCGTAGTTCTTCCTCATCTCCTTACCGAGATCCACAAACAACCTGGCCACAGTCGTCTTTGTGAACCGCCCAGTTACCTTGTAGCGCTCCTTCCCCTGTTCATCCTTTACAATCTCGACAACAGGGAGAGAATCGACAGCATGCTCTACAAGCTTTGAGACGGCATCGAAAACGGATTCGTCCCCGGTGACGGTGACCACATTGGGCACGCGGGTCATGACCACCCGCACAGGTATCTTGTGGAGATCCCCTTGCCCAAGAGCCACCTTGAGAAGGTCCTTGCGGGATACCACGCCCTCCAGGTAGCCATCATCCGAAACGACATACAGCGTCCCTACATCCTCAGTGAACAGGGCAACGATGCTGTCGTAGACAGAGGTGCTCCCTTTGACGACCACCGGGACACCTTTCACCTGATCGACTTTTAAACGGCGGAACTCCTCAATGGCCAGGGTACGGGGGGTCTTCCCTTTGTAGAAATAACCGACGCGCGGGCGCGCGTCGATCAGCCCTGCCCTTGTAAGAACAGTCAGATCTGGGCGCAGGGTGGCTCGCCGCACGTTGAGCATTGCGGCGATTTGCTCACCGGTTATAGGAGCATTTTCTTTGATGATCTCGATGATCTGCTCCTGTCGTGGTGTGAGCTCGATGGGAATAACCCTCCCTTTCAGAATCTATGTGATCATTCTTTTCTCAACCATCACCCCTGCGGGTGCACCCGCAGGGGCAAGCCGATTTCATCTAACCACTATAAATGTTAAACCAAGATCGGCAATTTGTTGAGCATCAATTGGTATGTTTAACCCAATTGTGACATACTGTACT
>JBNATO010000224.1:0-3499 GCA_049701555.1 Thermacetogeniaceae bacterium
GTCATGCGCACCTGGAGGGGTGAGGGGGTGCAGGTTGTGAGGTCGGCTGGGGGGCACTTCTGCGTGGAGATAAACCCTGTCCAGCTGTCGTCAGGCTATTTCCTCGCTCCCCAGGGGCTGGGGTCGCTTCTGGTGAACGGCAAGGCTGTCGCTGACCCCGAGGATGTCCCAACTGGTGGGGAGGTTGTGGCCGGAATCAACCCCAGCTCGCAGCGGATCTGGTCGGCTGAGTTCTCCTATGAGGCGAGGGAAGGGATTTTGGAGGGGATCGACGCAGGCAGCCGCCAGCTCCGGCTTCTCGGGGATCCCACCGCTTACAGGCTCTCCTCGCATCCCGCTCTCTCCTACGCCGACCGCAGCGCGGATGTCGATCCGGCGGATTACCCCTTCGGAGGGGGGTTCTCTCTGGGCTGGGAGGAGCTGCGCCCGGGGCTTAAGGTGAGGCTGATGCTGAGCAGGGCTACGGGCGAGGTGATCTGCGTCGGGGCAGAGCGGGACATCGTCGCTGGGACGATAGCGGAGGTGGACAGCGGCGAGAGGAGGGTCGTCCTCAGCACTGGGAATTCTTACGCCGTTCCCCCGGGGATCTCCATCGAGCTTGACGGGAGGGGTGCCGACCTCTCCGACCTGAGGCCGGGCTACCACCTTACAGGGGTGCTGCTCCCAGACACCAGGGAGGTCATCGCCATCGAGGCGGAGAGCCGCGTTGTCTACGGGCGCCTGGTCTATATCAACCCTGACCAGGGGACTCTCTACCTGGTCGACGACAGCGGCGACTTCCGTGTCTTCGGCTTTGGGGCGGATACCCGCTTCTACCGCTTTGGGATTCCCGTTGACGCTAAGGGTGTGAAGGCTGGCTGCTGGGCGCGCCTCTTTTTGGACGGAGGGGGAGACGTCGAAAGGGCTGACCTGGCGGAGGTGCTCCCCGAGAGGAGGGAGATCTTCGTCTCCTATGACTCCTCGACAGGCGTCCTCCGGACGGATGAGGGGAGCTATCTCTTGAGCAGGAGGACGCTCGTGGCCAAGAACGGCTACCCCGTGCTCGCAGGTGACCTGGTGCCCGGCGAGGAGCTGACCCTGACCTGTTTCCTCTCCGGGCCAGGGGATGAGCCCCTCTTGGCATCTGTTTCAGCCAGGACGAGGCCGGGGGTCTCCTCGCCTCTCCTGGAGGTAGCCGCCCCCTGGCGCAGCGGGGCTGTGGTGATCTCGGGTACGACGTCGGCTGACAGGATCTACGTGCGCCTCCCCTCCGGGGAGAGGATGTCTGTGACCGCCGGGAAGGGCGGGCGCTTCGTCTGCACAATACCCCTCGATGCCCTCCCGGCCGAGGGGGCGGGGAGCCTTGTGCTCCAGGTCATCGCTGTTGACTCCAGCACTGGGGGCGTGACCGGCCAGTTCATAACGGTGCCGGCGGAGAGGAGCGCCGCCTTCCCCGACCTTGTCGGCCACTGGGCAGCTGCCGATGTCTCGGCGCTCTACGCCGGCGGGGTCGTGCAGGGCTACCCAGATGGGAGCTTCCGGCCGGATGCCCCGATAACGCGGGCCGAGTTCACGGTGCTTCTGACAAAGGCTGTCGGCTGGTCGGGCCTGAACAGCTCTACAGGCTTCGCTGACGACCAGGAGATCCCGGCTTGGGCGCGCCCCTTCGTCGCCAAGGCGCGGCAGGGAGGCCTTGTCCACGGATACCCTGACGGGAGGTTCCTCCCCGATCGCCAGCTCTCCCGCGCTGAGGCGGCTGTGCTGCTGGATGCCGCCCTCAGGGTCTTCGAGCCGGCAGCAGGCGCCTCTGGTGCGGCCGCCCTCCCCTGGAAGGACAGGGAGCGGATACCGGCATGGGCGTTGCCGGCTGTGGAGCGACTCTATGCTGCGGGGATCATGCGCGGCCGCAGCGCAGAGGCATTCGACCCCGATGCCGGCATGACCCGGGCCGAGATGGCCGCCGCTGTCTGCAGGCTGCTGGAGGCGATCCGCTCCCAGTAGCTGCTGGCGGGCAACCGAGAACGGGTGCGCGGTGCAACCGGCGCTGTGCTCGCCGAAGCTCCGCTTGTGCAGGCTTCCGCCAGGCGTTCACGCTTCCAGTTGACTGGGAATATACTGCATTAGGTGGAACCACATACGCCTTATGAGGAGGGAGGAAGGCCTGTGGGAAGCCTCGATCAACTCATCAAGATGATGAACGTCGCCCTGTCGTGGGAGTACGCCGCCATGATCCAGTACATCCAGCACGCCAGCATGCTGACAGGGCCGGAGTATTTCGCCATAAGCGGCGAGGAGCTGAGGCACGCCAGGGACGAGTTCGAGCACGCCGTGAAGCTCAGCGAAAAGATCCAGCACCTGGGCGGGGTTCCGACGGTTGTGGTGGCTGAGGTCAAGACCTCCTGGGACAACGCCGAGATGCTGAGGCAGGACCTGCAGGGGGAGATCAACGCCCTCAACAGCTACAGGAAGCTCACCGAGATGGCAGAAGAGCTGCATCTCTATGATGTGGGGGAGATGCTCAGGGAGATCGCCCTGGATGAGCAGGGGCATGCCGTCGATCTGGAAAGGGCCCTGGGAATTCAGAAGGCGCGCTGAGAGCAGCGCCCGTTTCACTGCGTGGGTAGACAAACGGCCCGGGATCGGCTTGAGACTTCCCGGGCCGTTCCCGTCTCACAGTAGCTCAAAGCCTCCGCCGAGGTCACCCGGACGTTTTTCTTAAAAATGGCGGGAACTCAAGACATGAGCCGCGGGAAGAGAGAGACACCCCATTGCAAATAAAAAATGTAAATTATAGTTTGCAAAATAACTGCAAAAATGTAAAATGGAAATAACAAAATATGAATTTTGAGGTGTAATTATGGCTTTTCTCGGAGAAGAGCAGGCTTTTAAGGTGATGATAAATTTTAACCCCTGGTGGTCAACAGGGGCTATTCCGAAAGAAATGAATAAACCTGTTAAAAGAGTGGCTTTTTATAGCGTGGAAAAAGCGTTAATGCACCCCAAGCTCCGTCGTATAGTTTTTCTCTCGGGAGCCAGAAGAGTGGGTAAGACAACATTGATGTACCAGGTGATAGGCGAGTTGCTGGGCAGGGGGGTGCCTCCTAAAAGGATTTTGTATCTCTCTTATGATCACCCTGTTTTAAAGTTTTTTGACATCGGCCAGCTTGTTGAGTTGTTTTCAAACAATGTTGCCGGGAACGGTGAGGATGAGTTATACCTCTTTTTTGATGAAATACAATATGCAGGGAACTGGGATACATGGCTAAAAGTTTTGTACGACCAAAACCCTCGATACAGGATAATGGTTACAGGCTCCGCACTTCCTCTTTCTACGCGGGGTATGGAAAGTGGTGTGGGTAGATGGGTAACAGTAAAAATTCCCACACTATCTTTTTATGAGTATATCGAATTGATCGGAGCGGCGGAGAGGCCTCTTCTTCCATCGGGCATAAAGCCGACCAAATTGTGCCATCTTGACAAAAGCGCATTGGCCAGTGTTATGTTACAGCTTTCTGGCCTC
>JBNATO010000225.1:0-3495 GCA_049701555.1 Thermacetogeniaceae bacterium
ACACCGTTGTCAACCGTGATGGCCATCTGGTCGGTTATAACACAGATGCTTCTGGTTTTCTGGAATCTCTCCGGTATGATGCGGGGTTTGAGCCTCGTGGGAGCCGGGCTGTGATCCTGGGAGCGGGAGGGGCAGCCCGGGCGGTGGCCTTTGCTCTTGTTTCAGCAGGGGTTGAGAGTCTGGGGATATTCAACAGAAGCCGTTGCCGCGCGGAGTTGCTTGGTCAAGAACTCTCCGGTTTAGCTGCTTGTGAGGTGGTGACAGGCGACCTCCAAGGGGTAGCTCTTTGGCAGGCGCTTGGAGAATCGGAACTTTTGGTCAACGCTACTTCTGCTGGTATGTACCCGCATCTTGATGAGCTTCCCTTAAGAGATCCTTCCCTTCTCCGGCCGGGATTGCTTGTCTATGACCTGGTTTACAACCCTCTTAAGACGCGCCTTTTGCAGGAGGCTGAGAAAAGGGGTTGTAGGATCTGTAGTGGTTTAGGAATGCTCGTTTACCAGGGGGCGCTTGCCTTTGAGCTCTGGACAGGGAGAAGGGCGCCGGTGGCGGTGATGCGACAGGCAGCAGAAGAAGCCTTAAAAAATACCTAATTGGGAGAGGGTTTGGTTGATGCTGCGTTTTTTGACAGCTGGTGAATCACACGGAGTCGCTTTGACTGCTATTATAGAGGGTTTTCCTGCAGGTGTGCCGGTGGACAAGCAGGCGATCGATGAGCACCTGAAGAGGCGACAGATGTCTTTTGGGCGCGGGGAACGGATGGTGATTGAACGGGATGAGGTAGAGCTTCTGGCAGGCATCAGGAATGGTCTAACCTTGGGTAGTCCTATTGCTCTGCTGATCAGAAACCGTGACTGGGAAAACTGGCGTGATGTGATGGCCGCAGAAGCGCAAGAGATTGACCCTGTGAGGGCAGCGGAGAAGAGGGTGACCAGGCCGCGGCCCGGTCACGCCGATCTGGCAGGAGTTTTAAAGTATCGGCAAGCCGATATAAGGAATATTCTTGAAAGAGCCAGTGCAAGAGAGACAGCTGCCAGGGTGGCTGTCGGCGCTGTTGCTCAGTTGCTTCTTAAACAGCTTGATTGTATGGTTTTCAGCCATGTTGTCCAGATCGGCTCTGTTTTCTGCGGCGATAGGGAGATTGGGCCTGAGAGTTACTCAATTGTCGCGGAAGCTGCCAGAAATTCACCGGTGAGCTGCGCTGACAAAGAGAAGTCGGATGAGATGATCCAGGAGATCGAGCGCGCAAAAGAAAGCGGCGATACCCTAGGGGGTGTTTTTGAGATCGTCTGCCTCGGGCTCCCCCCTGGGCTTGGGAGCCATGTGCATTGGGATCGCCGCTTGGATGCCCGTTTAGCGGCGGCATTGATGAGCATCCCTTCGGTGAAAGGTGTGGAGATCGGTGTAGGCTTTCGCGGGGCATTTCTGAGGGGCTCTGAATATCACGATCAGATCTTCTATGAGGAAGGTCGAGGCTTTTACAGAGCCACCAACCGGGCAGGCGGCCTTGAGGGGGGGATGACCAACGGCGAGCCATTGGTCATAAGGGTTGCTGTCAAGCCCATACCCACTTTGCGCAAGCCGCTGCCTAGCGTTGATTTCTTGACAAAGCAGGTAAGCACAGCAGCGGTGGAACGCAGCGACGTCTGCGTGGTACCTGCAGCAGCTGTTGTTGGCGAAGCGATGGCAGCATGGGTGGTGGCTGGGGCAGTGCTCGAGAAGTTTGGTAACGATACTCTCGAGGAGATCCGTTCTAGATGGCTGGAATACTGGGAGTATCTCAGCCGGGCATGATGGAGTGAAGTCAGTTGAGAAAGAGCAATATAGTCCTGATCGGCTTCATGGGGACCGGCAAGACTTCGGTAGGAAAACAGTTGGCTTCGCTCCTGGGAATGGAATTTGTCGATACAGACATGGAGATCGAGCGCATCACCGGGCTGAAGATCTCCGAGATTTTCAGAAGATATGGAGAACAGCGCTTTCGGGAAGAGGAGCGCGCCGTTGTCAAGAGGGTCGCCGCCCTCCAGAATGCTGTGGTAGCGACCGGCGGCGGTGTTGTTTTAAATCCGGAAAACATACGGGATCTCCGGAAGAGCGGGGTTGTGGTGCTCTTGCAAGCAAGGCCTGAGGTGATCGCCCGCCGCGTCCAGACCGGCAAAGACCGGCCGCTCTTAGCCGATCAGGAGCGGTTGCTCGAGCGGATCGAGAGCCTGCTGCAGGAAAGGGCGCCGTATTACCAGGATTGTGATTTCAAGGTAGACACCTCTGATCTACAAGTCCACGAGGTTGTGGATAAAATTATCGAGAAGCTGAGGGAATTAGGATGGCAAAAGAGCTTAGAGTGAATCTCGGAGAGCGCAGTTATTCGATTCTCATCGGTTCGTCTCAGTTGCCGCAGTTGGGGGAGCACCTTGCTCCCCTTTCTTTGGCGCCGCGCCTTTTTGTTGTCACCAATGAGGTTGTTGGAAGGCTCTACGGAGAATTGGTAAACCGGTCGTTGCGCGAAGCAGGCTTTGATATCATCTATTATGAGCTGCCGGATGGTGAAGAGCATAAATCCCTGGAGTCTGCTGGTAAACTTTATACTCGGGCGATCGAGGGGGGGTTGGAGAGGCAAGGTGCGGTTATCGCCCTTGGAGGAGGTGTGATCGGAGATCTTGCGGGCTTTGTTGCTGCAACTTACATGCGTGGTGTCCCCTTTGTTCAAGTTCCAACTACCCTCCTGGCACAGGTTGACAGTTCGGTAGGAGGCAAGGTGGCGGTAAATCACCCCTTAGGAAAGAATATGATCGGTTGCTTTTACCAGCCGCGGCTGGTTTTTGCTGATGTGTCAACATTGAAGACTCTCCCATTGCGGGAGGTGAGCTCAGGTTTAGCTGAGGTTATAAAATACGGCGTCATTCGAGATAAGAACTTCTTTGATTTTTTAGAGGAAAACCTGGAGAAGGTTCTGGCGCTCGACCAGGAAGCGTTGATCGAGGTGGTCGGGAGGTCATGTGCCATCAAGGCGGAGATCGTCGAGAAGGACGAAACTGAGCAGGGGTTGCGGGCGATCCTCAACTTCGGCCATACAATAGGGCATGCTCTTGAGGTCCTCACGGAGTATCGAGTTTACAAGCATGGAGAGGCGGTTGCGGCTGGTATGGTGGCTGCAACAGCGATCGCAGAGGAAAAAGGGTTGTGCTCTCCGGATATCTCGGAACGACTTGTCAGCATTTTGAAGCGGGCAGGGCTTCCCTATCAGATCCCTTTTATGGCCGAGGAGATCATGTCTGTGCTGCCGAGGGATAAAAAGGTTCGGATGGGAAAACTCCGGTTTGTGCTACCAGTTGCTATAGGCAGTGTCATCATCGATTCCGATGTAAGCGATGATGTCATCAGGGCTGCTATCGAAAAATATCGGGCTCCTGTTTTTTGATTTTGATTGAGTTTTTAAATTATTACCCGAATCCGTGATAATAACAACTGGGCAGGACCTGCTCTAACAGTAAATGG
>JBNATO010000226.1:0-3489 GCA_049701555.1 Thermacetogeniaceae bacterium
AAACCAGGACGTGGGTCTTGCGGTTCTGAATAATGGCCCCGATGTTCCAGGTATTTTCGTTTACCGGCCTACCGGCAAGCGATGTCGAGAAGTAGTTATCTATTCCCCACTTCTCTTTCATCTCTTGGTTGGCGAGAGCAACCGCTTCGCTGAAGGAGGTCGGCTCGAAATAATCAGCAGCCGCGGTGCTGGCCGCGGCTGTAACGGAGATCAATAACGCTAGAAGAAGACTTATTAACTTTTTCATGCTGAACACCCCTTACTTCCTCCAATCGTGATCCCAGATATAGATTGCTATCAAGTTGCTGTAGCCACCTGAACCCACATCAATAACATATCCGTTGCATTTGAATTCTGCATCAAGAGCTGGAGTAAAACCGGTTTTAGTTTTAACGACATCTAGAATTTTTTGGGCTGTTTGTTCATCAGCAAAGCCATTTTTAACCAGAATGTCATGCAGAACAGTATATTGTTCTGGAAGAGATTTAAGTGTGTTAATACCAATCTCAAAAACAGGCCGATCTCCACCTTCTACCGCCTTTGGAGAATAAACCCCAACTCCATGCAAGTCTTCAGGCACCCAATACCCTCCAGTGATGTCTATATCCTTGATCTCAACCGTCATCGTGTCCTGGTGCCATATCACTTCTTTATCAAGGGCCTCGCTTACAAAGCGGAGCGGAACCATTGTCCTGCCGTTCTCCAACCTGGCAGGAGCATCCAGGTTCTTAATAACGCCCGTAACTTCGGCCTGTGTAGACCCGATCTTCATGTTGATTATTGCGGTGTTAGTGGTGATCGTCACAGTCTGCTTCGCCTGATTCCAGTCTACTTTCGCCCCCAGGGCCTCAGACACGAAGCGCACCGGTATGAACGTCCGCCCGAGGTCGGTGTCGAGGTACGGCTGCTGGTCTGGGAAAGCCACCTGCTTGCCGTTTACCGTCACCTTTATCCCCGTCACCTTGGCGGCAAAAGCCGGTGCGGAAGCAATCAGTAGAACCGCCATCAAAACCAGAATGCCAGCGAGTATCCGCCTGTTCATTTTCATCTAAACCCCTCCTCTTTTTCTTCAAAGGTTTTGAGAATTTTGGTAGTGTCTTTTAGGGCTTTTTCATAACCCACCCTGTACGTCTTTTGAATAAGGAACTTCAGCGTCTCCAGAAATTCCTTGACGGAAACGTCCTCTTCTTCGTCTTTTACCTTCTCAAAGGCTTCCTGAACTCTTAGGAAAAACAGGTCGTCCGACACATTTAAACCCCTCCTCACCAAAAGTTTTGGGAAAAGAGGGGCAAGGAGTCTTTCCCCACCCCTCTCCAAAAAAAGCGTTTATTTAGTTTCAAAAGTTGCGGCAGCTATATGCGCTGTCACCGGCACGGTTGCAACATATCGGTTTGTTATACGCAGGTCGCTGAGCTTTAAATATCTGTGCGCAGCGTCGGAATACGAACCATAGGCAATCACATAAGGCGTAAGACCTAAACCCTCACCACCGCCGCCCAACTTGTTGGGAAGCTGGACGTATAAGTCTCCGTGAGTATCGGCATACATCGGGAGATCGAGAGTTACATAATCGAACAGGATGCGGTCGGCCAGTGTCTTATCAAGCTGAATACGCGCGCATATGAACCCTATTGGGCGTCCTCCGATCCCCAGACCCAGATCGTCAGCCGTGTACAAAACTACGTTAGAAGTGTTGTTCGGTATTGACTCTGCATAAGCAGCGGGAGCGGCGAAGGCTGCCAAAAGGCAGAGCATTAATGTTAACGTTAAAACAAGATTTTTCCGCATTAGGGTTATCCTCCTTTTCAGATTTTTTATATTTTGGATTTTCCCTGGGCCTCCGGCTGTTCTGCTTCCTTCCCTCCTTCCCCGCCGAAATTAGCCCTTCCAACAAACAAAAACAAAACAGGCCAGCAGCGGTTGTGCACTGCCAGCCTGTTTCAAACTCTTATCAATTTCCGCACCACCGCCATGAGCTGCTCCGGCTGAAACGGCTTCACGATCCAGCCGGTCGCCCCCGCCTTTCTCCCCTCATCCTTCTTCTCAGCTTGGGATTCGGTCGTGAGCATCAGGATCGGGGTGAAGCGGTAGAAGGGATTGGAGCGGACGGCCTTAATCAGCGCTATCCCGTCGAGCTTCGGCATGTGCAGGTCGGTGATGATCAGGTCGAACCGTCTCTCAGCGCTCAGTGCGCCCAGAGCCTCTTCGCCGTCGGCGGCCAGCGTGATGGAAAAACCTGCAGGTTCAAGAGCTATCTTTATGGCTGTGCGGATGGTGTGGGAATCGTCTACGGCGAGAATTTTTCTTACGCTACCCGTTCAAAGTGTAACTTCGCCCCTTCCAGCACAGCCCTGCCTGCCGCCGACAGGCGGATTTCCAGCACCACCGCGCCGTCCACGGTGAAGGGTTCGGACGTGATGATCTGCCCGCCCTCTACCACCGCTACAGCAGCGCCGCCGACCGCGACTTCTACCCGGACGTTTTCAGGGACGCCAGCTACGGCGGTGAGCTGCATCTTCACCGGGGCGTCCGAAGAAGAGAGCTTCGCCGTCACCACGCCGCCGGAAGGAATGGAGAACGGCTGCGGGTTTTCGACGGCGACGGCGACCTTCGGCTCGGTGGGTTCAGCCGGAGGAGCAGGAGGCTGGTAGACATCCTGCACCACGGATCCGCCGCCAGCGCCGGAACCCCCGCCTGCCCCGCTATCCTGGTACACCGCGCCGGCTGTGGAGTCCGCTGGCTGGGAAGGTTGGTCGGGTGTAGGTACGGTATTCGTGTCCTGCGTGACAGCGGATGCGTCGCTGGAGTCAGCTGGAGTTTGGCTGTCCTGCAGGACGGCCTGGGCGTCCTGGCCTGCTCCCTGCTGCTCCTGGTCTGCCGGTACGTCGGTGCTTTCATCCGCGCTGGGCGCTGTCATCCCCTGGTCACCTGCCGGTGTGGATACAGCGCTTACATCCGCGCTGGGCGCTGTCGCTTCATCTCCTACTCCTACAGGCGCAGAGATAGACGCCGTGTCCTGCGCGACGGCGTCGCCCGCTGTGGGAGCAGGGGCGCTGTCGGCGAGCGCCGGGGCGGTGGCGGAGAAAAGGGCAAAAAGCAGGACGATTAATAAAGCGGCAATGTTTTTTTTAGGTTGCATTTCATCACCTCCTCTTTTTTGATGGCAGTTCCTTCCTGGTACGCGCGTGCGCATGCCAGTTTTATCTTTTTTAGGCAACAGGAATAATCTCACCATTAAACAGTTTCTTAGTTATGTGTAAAAAATATAGGTCTTCTTCGTTGCAGTCGCTGAGTTCCCGCAGTTCCGGCTCGGAATACACTACGTACCCGCGCGGCACCTTCTGCCGCGCCGCTGGAGTTTTTATAACCGCGATTACTTCGTTGTTTAGTGCTTCAGCCTGTATCAGAGCGTAGTCCTTCTGTACAACTTGGGCTTCGTCGTTTCCCTTACCACCGTCACCCCCTTCCCGTGCCTGCTCTTCTCCTACC
>JBNATO010000227.1:0-3488 GCA_049701555.1 Thermacetogeniaceae bacterium
AATGTGGAATCAGAGGCTCTGATTGCTGGGAATATGGGAGGGATTTACGCCGGTGGAAGTGTCTACCTCAAAGGGGGGATTACGGCGGGAGGGGGCGAGATCAAAGCAGCCGATGATGTTTATCTATTAGGCAGTCTCAATTCCTGGTATGGGAAGATCTGGGCAGGAGATGAAGTTCATGATCCATGGTTGCAGCTCAGCAAAGTAAAGGTTTACGAACATTGCGGAGCAAATATTCCAGGATTTCCTCTGCCAAAATTTCCTGTAGTGGATAAGGGGAGCGTATGGTGCAACCAGGTAAAGAGTGAAGCGCTTGATAAGGGGCACTATTTTGAGAGTAAAGAGGAATTTTTGGACAGTCAGATCCAGTGGAATCCCCAGTTGCTACAACTTCCGTGGCCATTCGATGATTTTTACATTGTAAACACAGAACCGTGTATGGAACTATCTGGTATTTACTTTGTTGATGGACCGCTCGTCTTGAATCTGGTTACTCTACAACAAGCTTACGATCGTTGGAAAGAGGTTTTTCGAGAGCAGCACCCAGGAGAGGAAATATTTCAGGATGATTTGGCTCCGAGTGGGTTTCCTGAAGAAATCGCAGATTTCGTCAATAATCTGCTCAGACCTGTTGTACTCGAGATCAATGTTGGGGAGGAAGGAGCAACGATTGTGGCTGATGAGATCACGATCGATGAAAGTATAGAGGGCATCTTCGGTGTTAATACATTGGGAATTAACGGGCCATTTGGTGTTTTCGCTGTTGCTGGCGATGTGGTGTATAGAGCTCTTGTTGGTAGCGATGGTCGTTTATCTGCGATCTCGACAGGGAAGTTCGATTGTCGGACAGAAGGAAACCTTAATCTTGACTGGGTTGCTGCCAAAGGTGATGTAGTGGTCGACGCAATTGTCGACCTGAATGCTGCACAGGCCGCGGTTCCCCCGGGCATCCCGGTCGGATATCAGGTTGTTTCGTGGGAATGAAGGTGAGTTTAGGAAAAAAAGTTAATTCATGGTAATGAGGCAGGTCGCTGGCTATGAAAAGTTTTTTGGGGAGAGTTTTGCTGCGCAAAAAGTTTTTTGTCGCTGTGGACATCGGTTCCAACCGGATCAAGGTTGCGGGTATTAGAACAGATGGTGGAATCCCGCGGGTGGCTTTTTTATACAGTCATGAAAGCCCACCTGGGGTTTGGACAGAGCAGTTCGACGAAGAGGGACTCGTAGGCGTTTTAAGCAGGGTCCGCTCTGAGGGGGTCAAGGAGGTCATCTCCTGCATCGGCGGGGAAAAGGTTCTCACTCGGACCGTGCGCTTTCCCTTGATGAGCGAGAAGGAACTGGCAGTTGCTGCAGAAAACGAAATGGAGAAATATCTCTCATCTCTATCTGGAAAAGAACAATTTATTTTCAGGTATGTCAGGTTGGATGGAGGAAGCGATGAGGTAAATGATAAAGAGAAAGGGATGAGGGTGCTCCTGTTGGCTGTTCCTGCTGCTGCTGTTTATCAGTATTATGGCATCTTTTCCAGGGCGGGGCTACTCGTCACTGCATTCGACCTCCAAGCCTTTGCGCTTTGGCGGCTATTTGGAAGGGATACATCGGGTACGCTTGCCATTATCGACATAGGCTCTCGGGCGTCTCATCTCGTGATTACTAGGAATAGCAGGATCCGGTTTGTCAGAGTACTACCTGTAGGAGGAGATGGTTTGTGGAAGAGAACTATGGATATTTATGAGTCGAATACTGCTGAGACTCGCCAGGCGCAGGAGGATGCAAATCTGTTGAAATGGAGCTTGATAAGAAGCAAAGAACAGGAAGAAATTCTGAGCGAGAAGTTATTGGAAATAGCTGGCGAGATCAACAGATCTCTCAATTTCTATACTATTCAAGAAGGGGATCCTGTTGAGCAATTGATATTGAGCGGAGGAGGCAGTAAAGTGGGAGGGCTGGCTGCTTTCCTCGAGAACATATTGGGCATTCCAGTTAGAGTTGGAACTGCTGATCTTCCGCTGCCGGAGGGCGATGGCTTCGATCCCGCCTACGCTGTGGCGCTTGGATTGGCATTGAGAGGGGTTTGCTAAATGCCGGAACTCAGTTACAAGGTGAACCTGCTTCCTCCAAAATTGCAGCGCGAGGAGACCATCGATCTCCGCCGACTCCTGCTCGTCACCGGCGTGGCCCTTCTTGTCGCAGCGCTCGTCGGCGGTTACGGTGTGTTTATCTTCAGCCTGTTGACCGCAAAAAACGAACTGGCTGCGACGAAGGCGCAACTGACTGCTGTAACTCCTCTAGCGACTCGCGTGAAGAGACTGAGGTTGGAGAGGATCGAGCTTCAGCAGACCGCTGAGGACTACCGCAAGATCCTGGGAAGCCGCAGGGAGTGGTCAGGACTGCTGACGGATATCAACAGGGTAATGCCGGTCGACCTCTGGCTGAACGATCTCGAGCTTACTTATCAACAGTCGTCGCAAAAAGCATCAGGGCAGAACTCGCAGGCAGGCGTTGCCCAGCCTCAGGCTGCCCCAAAGGGCACTGCTGCTGTCCAGGTGGAAACGCTGCCCCGGCCGAATGTTGTGTTTCTTAAGGGGAGTTCCCGGACGGTGGCCTCGATCGGGGTCTTCATCAACTCTCTTTCCCGTCTCCCTTACTTTCAGGAGGTCAGGCTGAACAAGGTGCAAGAAGGGACAGACGGGATTCAGTTTGAGATCATCGCGTTCTTGAAAAAGGTGTGAAGCAGATGTGGAATAGACTCTCTGCGAGAGATAAACTTTTGCTGGTCATTTTGATCATGGGTGCTTGGTTCTACGCGGTTTACTATTTCGTCTTATCCCCGCAGATCAAGGCTTATGCCCAGATAAAAAGTGAGTTGGAGACAGAGAAGGGGAAGCTGGAAACAGCCAAGGCGATGGCAGCTGCCTTGAGTGAGGAGAAGGCTAGATACAGGGCTGCGCAGCAGGAGGTTGCCAAAATAGAGGGGTCTTTTGAAACTGAGATGCGTGATGGAGCGGCTGTGATCCTTTTGGGGCTGAGATCGGTAGCCAGAAATGTTGATGTGACTGGGATTGAACCGAGTGATATCGTCACTAACAAGTATTCCCTGGAGATACCGCTAAAAGTCACGGTGCAAGGCGACTACCTAGATCTTCTAGCGTTTATCGACAGTCTGGAGAATCAGGCTTTGAGAAATCTGGCTGAGGTCCGGAGTTTGAAGATCGTGGCCATGGGGTCTGCCTCAACTCCGGGAGGGACGTCGCAACTTTCTTCTGAGGCTTGTTATGCAGACGCTGGAGGGGTAAAGGCGGAGATCGGTATGGTGATCTATTCGGCAAAGAATCCTAGGTCGAAGCTCCAGCTGGAGCAGCTTGCGCTGTGGCTTCGGGGAAGAGGGAACGCTTTTAAGCCTGCAGGGGATGTCCCGCCTGTTCCGGAGTTGACCAGTCATCTGAAGCTGACCCAACTGCCGCCTGTTAATGCTGCTTCTGGGCAGGTGC
>JBNATO010000228.1:0-3473 GCA_049701555.1 Thermacetogeniaceae bacterium
CACGGTTGACAACGGTGTTCACAGCGCCAATGAGCTTCGCCTGCTCCTCTATCTCGTCAAGATACTGAACAACCCTCTCTTTATGGGGAATGGTGATGTTGGCACCCCCTAGCCCTAAAGCCCTTATCGCCTTGACAGCCACCTCCAGGTCATCAGGTTTGACATCAAAGGCAATGTAGCGGCAGTTCAGCCCCAATTCCTCAAACGCTCTGTTGTGCATCAGGGGCGAAACAGAATGCGCCACCGGGTATCCAAAAAGAGCAAAAATCCTTTCATGCTCACCAGTGAAACCCATCCACGACTCAATCTCCCCAAACAAAAAAGTTCTCACCTTTCATATAAAACCAATCTCTCCAATAGGCGCATGAAACGCGTTCCAATGAATTCACGCTTGCTGAGCGGTGTCACCAATATCGTAAACAGCCCCAATCGGTTCCCGCCCAGTATATCTGTAAAAATCTGATCTCCAACAACGGCTGTTTCTTCTCTCCCCGTCCTCATCAGTTCCATTGCCCTGATAAAGCTACGGCGCCTGGGCTTCCGGGCGCGGGCGACAAATGGAACCCCAACCATTTCTGCAATTTTTCGAACCCTCTCGTCAGAGTTGTTGGAAACAAAGCAAAGGCGTAGACCGATCTCCTCAGCTCGCCGTAGCCAGTTAAGGGTTTGCCGAGACAATTCGGAACTGTTCCACTCAGTCAGGGTGTTATCGAGATCGATGATGATCCCCCGGATTCCATTGTTATAAAGTTGTTCCAGCGGAATATCGAGAATCGATTTATAGATCTGTTTGGGACGGAGCAATTCAACAAACATTAGAATTTCCTCCGCTCTGCCATCTGCTCCCCTGTTGGCTGTTCCTCTGTTCAAGCTCCTTTTCGATGGTTCTGATCACCTCCGCCTTTCCGACATCCCAGCGGGGTGCCAGCAGGTAACTGGAATCTAAAACGTCACCAACCAACCGGTGGATCACGATATCAGGACGCAGATATTCCAGAAAGTCGCAGACCAAGTCAACATACTCCATGAATTCCAGCGCTCTGACTTCTCCCCGGCGGTACATCTCAGCCAGAGGCGTGTTTTCGATCACCTGCAGATGATGAATCTTTACGCCATGAATACCTTGAGAACTCAAGAAAGCCGCAGTCTCCAGCATGTCCTCCCGTGACTCGCCCGGGAGCCCTAGGATCACATGAGCACAGATCAAGAAACCTCTACCCTGGCTACGGACAACAGCA
Organism: Thermacetogeniaceae bacterium; assembly: GCA_049701555.1. Classification (GTDB taxonomy): domain Bacteria; phylum Bacillota; class DSM-12270; order Thermacetogeniales; family Thermacetogeniaceae; genus JBNATO01. The sequence continues at coordinate 1,239 of JBNATO010000228.1, forward strand.
TCCTCAAAATCACGCCTGCTATGCCCCCGGTTGATCAGGTGAAGAGTGCGGTCATGCGCCGACTGCAAACCTAATTCCAGCCATATATGCCATCTCCTGGCGTACTCCTCCAGCATATCTAGGACTTCATCAGGAACACAGTCAGGCCTTGTGGCGATGCACAAACCTATAACATCTGGCTCTTTCAAAGCCTCACCGTACAGCAAGCGAAGCCTTTCCACTGGCCCATATGTGTTGGTGAAAGGTTGGAAATAGACCAAATATTTTTGCCCCTCTTTATGCTTTATCCCTGCCTTCCCTCTAGCTATCTGCTCTCCCAAAGACAACGCCCGACTCTCAGCCACAGGGCTGAAACTGGGATTCCAACAAAAAATACACCCCTCCCTGCTGATCGTGCCATCCCGATTTGGGCAGCTAAAACCGGCGTTAACAGGGATCTTATAGACCCTGCACCCAAATCTTTCCCGAAAATAGGCGCTTAAAGAATAATATCTCCTGCTCGTAGCTTTCCCCTTCCCGTCCAAATCATGATATCATCTTTCATTTATTTTCATTTATTACCTATGAAATTAGCACATAGTTTTGCTCTTTGGCAACCTAGGCGTCATTTTTGTCATTTTTCTCGCTTCACTTTTCAGTCAACTCCTTGAGAAGCTTCTTAATGGCCCGCTTTTCAATCCTCGATACATAGCTCCTGGAGATCCCAAGCAAACGGGCTATTTCCCGCTGTGTGCGTTTGATGCTACCAAATAAGCCGTATCTAAGCTCGAGAACCTTTCGCTCCCGCTTGCTGAGTTTACCTATCTTTTCCAATAAGCGTTTTTCCTCAAAAATGTTCTCTACCATTTCTGAAACAGCCTCAGGTCCTGTCCCTAACACATCTATCAAAGTTATCTCATTACCTTCTTTATCCATACCGATAGGGTCATAAAGCGAAACCTCATTCTTATTCTTTTTAGATGCCCTGAGAAACATCAGGATCTCATTTTCGATACACCGGGCTGCATATGTTGCCAACTTGGTCCCTTTTTCCATGCTATAGGTATTGATCGCCTTAATTAATCCAATCGTACCAATAGATATTAAATCATCTGGATCTTCTCTTGCTGCATCAAATTTTTTGATGTTATGTATCCGATCCAACGTTGCGAATGCTGCTGCTTCCAAGCAATCTATTTTTTAAAAGCTCATCGAGGACCCCAACGTAACTCAGAACAACCTCTTCGTCACGGAACTCGACAACGATCTCATCGATCAGGAGCTCAACAATATTGCGTTTAAGCCTAAAAGGAAGAGCTGCTTTTTCGCCAGCTCCCCCATCGACCACTCTCTTGTGGAGGACAGCGCCAAGCAGTTGGATGAAACAACTCTTCCTAATGTTCTTCTCCCTATCGTCCAGAAGCTTCATATATTTCCCTGCTTCCTTACGGAGACGTTCGATCTCCAAATTTACTCTAGCAAGACTGCGATTCATCTCATCCTCCGATATAACTTCTAGAACAAACATCCTTTTCAACCTTTCCCTCTCCCTGATTTTTGCCATTATTTGACATTCTATTGCCTTCAAATTTTCCTTTAAAGCCGCAGCGTTTGCTTCTTCTCTGTTCTGAAGCGCTTTAAACAGAACATCCGGACAAAACACCAACTCTTCTATCTGGTTCCAAACATACTCATCAAGCAGATCAGCTCTGATCGTCCTGGCGTCACAACGCTGTATCTTGTCGCCACCGAATTTCCTAGGATATCTGTTAATGCATCTGTAAACAGGATATGTTTTTCCTTTTTTGCCTGGATAAGTAGTACAAACCCAAGCATGACCACACTTGCCGCATCTCAGCAATGACCGCAACAGATACTCATTCTTTATATTCCCAGAAAAGGCCTTTCTGTTCTTCTCTCTCTGGCGCTGAGCCATTTCAAATAGCGCCTCATCTACAATACCGGGGACTTCTACCTCAACCCACTCCGAACGTTCACGGTACACATACCTTCTTTTCGGCCTTCCTCCAGAGGTTTTTTCGCCTCTTACCTTCGAAAACTTCCTTCGGTTATAGAAGTACCTGCCGATATATATTTCAGAGGTCAGAATTCTTCTGATCGAGCTAGCACTCCAATATCTGTTTTCCCCGCGCTTGGGGTAGCAGCCAAGCTCACACAGCTTCTCGCCGATCTGTCTCATCGTAAGCCTCTCATAGACATACCATTCGTATATCAGCCTTACAAACTTCGCTTCTC
>JBNATO010000229.1:0-3470 GCA_049701555.1 Thermacetogeniaceae bacterium
CTGGCTTTTCAGCAATTTTCCCTTCGAGGTTGCCGCCAAGACTGGGACTGCTGAGTCGGGTCGGGGAGACAACCTCTACCATGGGGTGTTTGTGGCCTTTGCTCCTGCTGATAAACCCGAGATCGCCTTTGCTGGGATCATCGAGTCTGGCTATCACGGCTCGGAGTCGATGGGGCCTGTGGCGAAGGCGGTCTTTGAGGAGTACTTTGGCTTGAACAAAAACAAGGCGGAACAAAAAGAGCCGAAGGCAGAGGCGGCTGTGAGCAAGCCTCGGGAATCCCAGGGCCGTTTGCAGGGGGTTGGGGCTGAGAGCCGGCCGGCTTTGCCCAGGGGCGGAGCTCAGCCGAGCGGCGGCGCGAGCACCGTCCAGCCTCAGCAGCCTTCTGTGTCGAATCCCTCTGCGGGCAGCGGTCAGGGGGGACAACAGAATCCAACGAGTAGCCAGCAACCTGCCGGAGCAAATCCTCCGGGCTCAGGTGAAGGAGCGGCTCAACCCCCAGGTTAGCGGTGATGGCGTTGCGAAAAAATTGTCAAATAAATAAAGAAAACGCTTGGGAAACGAGGTGTATTTCGCCTCGTTTTTTCTTTCTTCTCTGCAGGAATAGGTGAGGAAAAGATAGAAAAATATGTCCATAAAGCGTGGAACTGGAGGGACATCGTCAGAGGATGCGAGAGTTGGTGACGTTCAAAGGGGGCCGGGATGGGCTCACTGTGGTCCTGGACAGTGAAGCGGATTTCCGGGAGATAATCGCCCGGCTCTCGGAGAAGCTAGCTGAAGCAAGCCGCTTTCTAGAAAACTCGGAAGTCAGCGTGGATATCGGCCCGAGGGACCTGGATGGGGAGGAACTCGAGTCTTTGGTTGAGACCATCAGGTCTAAGGGATTGTGTCTGCGCAGGATTTTAGCTGGGCCGAGAGGGGAACGCTCTGTGAACTCAGGCATGAAGGGGGTGGAAGAGGTGGCCAGGAAAAAGGTCTCGTGGCGTCTCCGCAAGAGGAAGCGGAAGGTGCAGCCCGTATCATCGAGCAGCAAGCATATTGTCACCGAGGATGAGGCACAGGAGGCTGCAGCCGCGGTGATGCAGAGAATGGAGGTCGCTCAGGACAAGGATGACATCCCTGTGATCCGCTACAGAAAGCCTGCTGAGCCGAGGGCTGACGTCGTCTTTGATGAGCAGACTATTCTCATCCAGCGGACGATTCGGTCAGGGCAGCGTATTTTCTATCCAGGCAATGTTGTGGTGCTGGGAGATGTCAACCCTGGAGGGGAGATCATCGCTGGTGGCAACATCATAGTAATGGGCACTTTTCGGGGAATCGCTCATGCAGGAGCTCTGGGGGAGGAGAAGGCGGTTGTCGCTGCTCTGCGCCTGGAGCCTTCCCAGCTGCGCATAGCAGGGTATATCACGCGAGCCCCTGACGGGGACTTTTCAGCGCCTCAGCGCCAACCCGAGATCGCTCGCGTCCAGGATGGGATAGTGATTATTGAACAGTACCAACCGGGTAGCGACCGGTATCTTAACGGACTTGGTAAAGGGGGAGCTTAAATGGGTGAAGTTATGGTCATCACTTCTGGCAAGGGCGGCGTAGGGAAGACCACGACAACGGCGAATTTAGGCACAGCGCTGGCTATGATGGGGTATCGAGTGGTATTGGTGGACGCTGATATCGGGCTCAGGAACCTGGATGTGGTTATGGGTCTGGAAAATCGCATCGTCTACGACTTGGTGGATGTCGCTCACGGGCGCTGCCGCTTAAAACAGGCGTTGATCAGGGATCGCCGCTGTGAAAGCCTGTTTCTTCTGCCTGCTGCCCAGACGAAGGACAAAACAGCAGTGACGCCGGAGCAGATGAAGGAGCTCTGCACAGAGCTCAAAAAGGACAGCGACTTCGTGCTCGTGGACTGTCCTGCGGGGATCGAGCAGGGGTTTCGCAATGCCATCGCCGGGGCTGACAAGGCCATTGTGGTGACGACACCTGAGGTTGCGGCGGTGAGGGACGCTGACCGCATCATCGGCCTCCTCGAGGCCGCTGATTTGAGGAATCCCCTGTTGATCATCAACCGCATCCGGCCTCAGATGGTGAAGAGCGGGGACATGTTGAATGTTGAAGATGTGATCGAGCATCTGGCGATCGAGCTCCTCGGGATCGTCCCCGACGATGAGACGATCATCACCTCGACGAACCGAGGAGAACCGGCGGTGCTCAACCCCAATTCGAGGGCAGGTGAGGCTTACCGGAATATATCTCGCCGCATTCTCGGTGAAGATGTGCCGTTTATGAACCTCGAAGCCGGAAACGGGCTTTTTGAGCGGATCAGAAGATTTTTAGGGCTGCGCACTGGCTGAGCGGAGGGATACTATGCTGGAGTTCCTACAGCGTTTCTTCGGAAAGGAAGCGGAGAAGCCAAGCAAGACCATAGCCAAGGAAAGGCTTCGGCTCGTGCTCATGCATGACCGGCTCGATATATCCCCTGAGATCATGGAAGCGCTGCGGGCGGATATTCTCAGAGTGATCAGCGACTACTGCGAGATCGATCAGAGCGCCATGGAGATCGGGCTGCACCGGGGGCAGGGGAGCGTGGCGCTGGTGGCGAACATTCCCGTGCTCAGGCTGAAGAGGTTGCCTGCGCACAACTAGCCTCTCAACGATTGACAGCTCTGCCAACCTTTTCTCTGGGCTGCTTGCATAGACGCATGTGCGGGGGTTGTCTTATAATGAGAAGGGTGAAGCACCGGGAGAAGGGGGAGGCAGGGTCTGTCTATTTTTGACCGCCGTTTGCTGAAAAAGCTCGATTACAACTTCTTGATAGCGATTGTCCTGATGCTGGGGATGAGTCTGCTGGTGCTGAGCAGCGCCACGGCTAACCTGGCATCAGACCCTCTCTTCTATGTAAAAAAACAGCTCCTATGGATCACCGTGGGGGTCGCAGCGGCTATTCTTGTCCTCTCCTTTGACTACACGAAGCTGCTGCGTTACCAGCACCCGATTTACTGTATCCTCCTCGTGCTCCTGTCGATCGTCATGGTCATCGGACATGCCTCGCATGGGAAGCAGCTGTGGATCTCCTTGGGGCCATTTCTCTTTCAGCCGTCTGAGCTGGGAAAGGTTATGATCATCATCTGTTTTGCGGCCTTTCTCGTGAAGCGCCAGGGAGAGCTGCAGCGGTTGCGCGACCTCATCCCTTGTTTTCTCTATTTCTTTGTGCCTGTGGCGCTGGTAATAGCGCAGGGGGACTTGGGGACTGCCTTGGTCTTCATCGTCATCTGCTTTGGGATGCTCTATTTGGCCGGGGCTCGCCCATCGCTGCTGCTGGCGCTGCTCGGCGGAGGCCTGGCTGTTGTGGCTTTGGCAATAGCGCTCCACTTTTCCCCACTGCATCTCCCTCTTCCTCTTGAGGAGTATCAGATAAAGAGGCTGATCGTCTTCATCAACCCCTACTGGGATCCCCAGGGGGCGGGTTACAATATCC
>JBNATO010000230.1:0-3443 GCA_049701555.1 Thermacetogeniaceae bacterium
GGTGTTTTTTCCCTCTGGGTAATAGTTTTATATTACCCTGTGGAAAAACCGCCCTCCACAGGGCTTTTAAAAGGGCTTTAACACAGAAGCGCAACAAACTCCTCTACAGTCAAACCGGCCTTGCGAATAAGCGCTCTCAAAAGGCCTCTGTCTAACTCTCTGTGGAGCGGGACGGTCAATATTACCGGTGTGCCCGGCTTTACCAAGCTAACGTGGCTTCCCTTTTGCCTCGCCACACGCCAGCCAGCTTTTTCAAACGCCCTGATAGCGTCCTCGCCAGAGCACACCGGCAGCCTTGCCATTATATCGCTACCTCCACTTCCGTAATTTCAAAACCCGTGGGGAGTTCCGATGTTTCCATGGTCTCAATGTACAGCTCGATGGCCTCTCGGATGTTCGCCAGAGCCTCCTCCCGTGTCTTTCCTTGTGATATGCACCCAGGGAGGACGGGGCACTCAGCCACTATGAAGCCGTCCTCCCCAGAGGTGAGGATTACAGGAAACTTCACGTCGCACTCCTCCCTTCGCTAGCCCCGTCCGGCACGTAGACCATCAAGTCACCGGGCTGGCAGTTCAGCGCTTTGCAGAGGCGGTCAAGAGTTGCCATTTCCACAGCGGCAACCTTTCCGTTATACAGCTTGCGGATGGTCTCCCTGCTCACGCCAGATTCGCGGGCAAGGTCTATCATGCGCCAGCGCTTTTCAGCCATTTTGATGTGAAGCCTCCACTCGATCACGCCTACCACCACCTTTAGTATTTACCGCTTTTAAGTGAATTGTACAACATGTTGAACCATAATGCAATTGGCTCTTGTCATAACGCAAAAAATTTTTTGCGAAATGGTATTGACAACGCCCATATCGCTCGCTATAATGCAAAGTAGACAAGGCAAAATGCCAAGTCAAAACACTAATTTCAAAGGGGGTATGCGATATGATGAGCATGGCTCAGGAAAATATCAAATGGGAGGGGACAACTGTGGGTGGTATCCGTGAATGGGCATTCAAGCGGTTAGGAATTCTCTTAAATGAGGTGTTGGAAACTACCACGGATGAAAAGCGAAATGCGTTAATAAACGCACTAGCAGAGGCAGCAGGGGAGAAGTGGCCAGAGATCTACACGCTGTTTGACGTGCTTGACGTTGCTGATGGTTATGAATGCTGGTGATCGCAGCCCGATGCATGAGGCCCTGGGTGAAAACGCCCAGGGCCTTCTTTTTGCCTGCTGGGAATTCGCTCGGCATGGGTATCCCGCCCTTTTCCGGCGTCCGAGAGTTTTTCTTGCGAGGAGCGTTCATGCATATCCCCGACACCCACAGGTGTGCGTGGCAAGGGAACCCCGCCCGCCAAGAGGAGGCTCAGTGGGAGTCGTCAATAGTCCTCATCCCGCAAGGCCCTCTCAAGCCGCTCGATTTCGTCTGGTGTGATGGTCACCTGCGTGTTCACTACCTGCATGGCCGCCGGCCCTCTGGAGAGCAGCCCACAGGCTTCAAAAAGCAGCCGCGCAGCCCGCACGTCGCCACCTTCTGCTTCGTCTATGAGCGCACTCACAACACGGCTCAGGCTGCGTAGAATCTGCGAGACCGCCGCCTGCCGGTACTCCTCCGCCTTCTCTGGGGAGAGCGCCGGCTTAACGAGAGCGAGCTGCCTTCTCTTCACCCTTACCGCCTCCCTTCAGGGTTTTGATGCTCCGCTCGAGGAGCCTCTTTGCTGTGGGGTTCCCTGCAGCCGCCTGCTCAGCCAACACACGCAGGATCTCGGGGACGATGCCTGCAAGCATGGCTGCGGCCTTGCGCCTCGCCTGTCGCACTTCAGCCTCCAGCTTTTGCCACACGCCTCCCACTCCTCTCTAAAACCTTTGCCGCGCGTCTGGTAAAATGTGACAACCACAGCCCTGCATCTTTAGGCCAGCGATAATAACCGTTCCGCTTCCACAGGGTGTAAGTGAGCTTCAGACACCTGCGGCAGCGAAACTCCTGCTGTCTCCCAGGGGAGAAGAGAGCCCAGGTCAGGCGGTGACAGCTAGGGCAGATAAGCCAACGGCTATGCCCACCACGTGAGCGCCCGCCGTAATCTACTTTTACGCGCTCCACTGTGAAGGCTACTCCCTCGGAGACAATGGCTAACCGCCGTGGCGTAGCGTATATTCCGACAACACGGCCATTGCCTTCCAACCGCAGACGCCCGTATTTAGGTATGCGAAAAGCCGAAAGTCTTAAACACTCCTCAGCGACTGGCATGATTTACCACACCCCTTTGGACAGTAGAATACAGAAAATTCAGAATTGTGCTACAATTCCCACAGGGGGGGAGACCAATGCTGCAGAGACTCAAGCCCTCGCCGTTTGCAGGCACACCTCTTGAAGGCTTGGAGAGTTGCCTGCCGAAGTTCAAGCACCGAGACATTTTGCTCTACGATGGACGCACCCGCACAGGCGGGGGAGGGAGCCGCCGCAGGCAACGGCACGGCAGCCCCCTGCAGCGGAAATTGGAGATGTGGCGCAGATCGAGGTACGGCGTCTAGCTGCGCGCCCACTCCAACAGCGCTTCACGGGTCATGCCGACGTCCTCGCCCCGAGCTGCTCGCTCGATAACTTGAACCCTGCTACTTGCCCAGCGGAGCAGAGCCAGAGCCTGAGCGGGGTTTACTTCTGCCAAGGCCCCCAACCACTCCAGCGGCCTCTCGGCGAAGTCCTTGAGAGGCATCCAGTAGCCGCCGGGGTCGCACGACCCACAGGACGGAAGGACTTCCCAGCCACCCTCGCCGTCCGGCGCTATGTGAATCCTGACGCCTGGCTTCTCGCAGAAGTAGCAGGTGATCCAGCGCGCCTCCTTCTTCTTCGCGCCATCCAAAACAAGCCTGAGAGTCATCAGCATCGTCTCCTCCTAGTTTTTCTCAGAGCAAGAGCTGCAAACTGCTATGGCAGCGGGTAGCAAACCGCAAGCGCCGCCGTCCACAAGACGGCCAGCAGCACGCCCACAGTCATCACCGCACAGCCCCCGCCGCTCTGAGTCTCCGCAGAATGGCGTCCAAGCGAGCCTCATCCGCATACGAGCGCCCTGCGACAATGAACGAATATGGTATTTTCTGCCAGCCGATGTAGACGCTTCCTGTCCGTGGGTCCCAGCGCAGGGCACGCTCAAGCCCGTGTTGGCGCGCCCAAAGACGAATAGGCACGACGCCCTCTGGCAAATACTGGCTGGAAAGGTACTCCCCGAACCGCACCTGTGGGGGCTGCTTCGCCAGCCTCTCCCTCGTGGACAGGCTCGGCTGGCCGAGGCCGAACCAGACGCCTCTCTTCCGCGCCGCTTCGTCAGCGCGCCAGGCCCTGCTGTACCTGTCGATGCCCTCGAGCGTGAGGCCGAGAGCGCTCATCAGGCCTTGCGCGATGAGGCCACGGCGCTCAGCGCCCTCGGTGGCCTTCCGGTACCACCTCACGGCACG
>JBNATO010000231.1:0-3432 GCA_049701555.1 Thermacetogeniaceae bacterium
TGTAGGAGGGGCTGAGGATCCCCTCGCTGCTCCACAGCCGGGCGAGACGGCTGTCTTTTTGATGGGGTACGAGAACCTCCCGATCATTGTGAAGAACCTCCTCGAGAACGGGTGGGAGGAAGGGACCCCGGCTGCTCTGGTGCACTGGGGGACGAGGGCTGAACAGGAGACAGTTGTGGGGAGTTTGGGGGATATCGAGGAGCGCGTCCGCAGCTCAGGGGTCGGCCCCCCGTCTGTGCTGGTTGTCGGGAGGGTTGTGGCGCTGAGGGAGACCCTGAGGTGGCGTGAGAGGCTCCCTCTCTTTGGGAAGCGCATCCTGATCACCAGGGCGCTCGAGCAGGCTCATTCATTTGCCCGGAAGATCATGGAGCTGGGAGGGGAGCCGATCTGCCTCCCGGTGATAAGCCTGGTTCCGCCCGACGATCGCTCGCCTCTCGACCGCTCCCTGGAGCGCCTCTCTGAGTACGATTGGGTTGTTTTCACAAGCGCCAATGGAGTGAATTTCTTTGTGCAGCGGCTGCGGGAGCTTAGCATAGACATCAGGGAGCTCAGGGGGAAGATCGCTGCAATAGGCCCTGCCACTGCTGCTGCCGTCTCCCGCTTCGGCCTGCAGGTGGCCTACCAGCCGAATGAGTACCGCGCGGAGTCCCTCCTCGAGGGCCTCGCAGGCCTTATCCCCCCTGGGAGCAGCGTCTTGCTGCCGAGGGCATCCGAAGCCCGGGATGTTCTCCCAGATGGCTTGAGGTCAAAGGGGATCCGGGTGGATGTCGTGCCTGCCTATAAGGCTGTGCCCGCTTCCGTGGGCTGGCAGGGGGCTGTGGAGGAGCTTTTGGCGGATGGCCGCATCCACGTGATCACCTTTGCCAGCTCGTCTGCTGTCCGCAATTTTGTGTCGCTCTTCGGCGAAGAAAGAGCCATGCATCTAGTTGAGAGGAGCAAGGTGGCCTGCATCGGGCCTGTGACTGCCGAGACCGCATCTTCCCTGGGAATGCGTGTGGACATCGTCGCCCGGGAGTACACTATCGATGGCCTGTTGGAGAGCATCATGGAAGGTGTAGGAGGTTGAGGGATGAGGATGACCCGCGGCTTGTTTTACTTCATCACAGGCGGTGCCAGGAGCGGCAAGAGCAGCTATGCGGAGAGGCTCGCTGCGTCTCTTGGAGGGAAGGTCACCTACATAGCCACAGCGGAACCGGGTGATGAGGAGATGGCGGCGAGGATCGAGCGGCACCGGCGGCGAAGGCCTCCGGAGTGGACGACCGTCGAGGAGCCCAGGGAGGTGGCTGCCGTCGTGGAGAGGATCGGCGAAGAGCCAGGCGTGATCCTGATCGACTGCCTGACCCTGTTGATCTCCAACCTCCTCTTTGGTGTCGAGCGTGAGGAGCCTGAGGAAGAAGCGCTGGAGAGGGTGCGCTGTGAGATGGAGAAGCTGGCGGATGCGGCATGGGGCTGCCGCGCCCACGTGATCATGGTTTCCAACGAGGTAGGGATGGGCCTGGTGCCCCCGTATCCCCAGGGCCGCCTCTTCAGAGATGCTGCGGGCTGGACAAATCAGCTGATGGCGGCCAGAGCTGATAGGGCGATCCTGATGGTCTCTGGCCTCGCACTCGACCTAAAGGCTTTGCATGTGGATGTGAGCAGCTTGGTTCCAAACGAGGAGTTTATATAAGGCAGCTGACAGATTTGGAGGAATCGGCGTTGGGTTTGGCTGATGCTTGCCACAGCAAGATGGCGATCCTGTTTCTGGCCCTGCTCCTCGACCTGTTGGTCGGCGATCCCCATGTTCCGTATCACCCTGTGGCTCTTTTGGGGAGGGCGATCGCCTGGTGGGAGAAGGTGTTCTATAGGGAGAACTCCTCTCCCTGGCGGCAGCGCCTGTCAGGCATAGCCTTTACTGCTGTTAACGTGGTGCTTGTTGGCGCTGGCGTCTGGTTTGGGCTTCGGCTTCTGAGGGGCTATCGCCTTGTCTGGTTGGTGGCGAGCGCTTTGCTCCTCTGGTGCACGGTTGCTGGGCGCAGCCTCTACCAGGCTGGGATGAGGATCTACCGGCTTCTAGAGGAGGGCGACCTCGATTCTGCCAGGAAGAGCGTCGGGATGATCGTTGGGAGAGATACTGAGTCGTTGGACGAAGCCGAGATCGCCAGGGCGACTGTGGAGACAATTGCCGAGAACCTCTCGGATGGCATCATCGCTCCCCTCTTCTGGTTTCTCGTGGGAGGCGTTCCTCTCGCCTGCGCCTATCGGGCGATCAACACCCTGGACTCCATGGTAGGCTACAGGAACGAGCGCTATCTATGGTTCGGGTGGTTTTCAGCGAGGCTCGACGATCTTGTGAATTATATTCCTGCTCGCTTGACAGCGCTTCTTCTCGTTGTGAGCGCTCTTTTGAGCGGCTACAGGTGGCGGGATGCCTTCAGGATCGCCCTGAGGGATGCCCGGAAGCATCCGAGCCCCAACAGCGGCTATCCGGAAGCGGCGATGGCGGGCGCCCTCGGCATCAGGCTTGGGGGAGTTAATCGCTATGGCGGTGTCGAGTCCTTCAGGCCGTACCTAGGGGATTCCCACAATCCCCTGGACAGGTCGTGCATCGGAGCGGCGCTCGAGCTGATGCAGTTGTCTGTGATCTGTTTTCTGGTTTTGGTTGTCGGGTGTTGGTTTCTCTGGAACCGCTTCTTCGGGGGAGTGGCTGCTGCGTGATCCTCCGGGGTGTTGCTCTGATGCCGGCTTCCTGCGGCGAGCTCGTTCAAGGGACATCCTCCGGAGTAAACTTTCTGGTCTCCTGTCCAGTCAACTGGTACAGCCTGGTGAGTGTGAGGCTCGGCAGGGGGATTTGTGATAAGGTCTCCCCTTCCTCTTGTTCCAAGGCAGCTCGGGCAGCCAGGCTGCTTTTAGATCGCTTGGGTTACCAGGAATTCGGGGCAGAGATCTCCGTTTCGTCTGCGATCCCTGTCGGCAAGGGTATGGCCAGCAGCACTGCGGACATCGCCGCAGCCTGCTACGCGGTCGCGGCTGCGCTGGGGATCAGGCTCGATCCGAGGCTTGTGGCGCAGGTAGCCCTCTCTATTGAGCCGACAGACGGCACCTTTGTCAGGGGGATCGCTCTCTTTGATCATGTCAAAGGGCGCATCTTTGAGGAACTGGGATCGCCCCCTCCGATGGGGATCCTGGCTGTGGACTTCGGAGGTGAGGTCGACACCCTGGAATTCAACGGGCGTCCCGACCTCCCAGAACTCAACCGCAGGAACGAGCCGGTGATCGCGAGGGCCCTGTCACTCGTCAGGCTCGGCATCGCCAAGGGTGACCCCCGGCTTGTGGGGGAGGGGGCGACGATCAGCGCCTTAGCCAACCAGAGCATACTCCCCAAGCCCAGGCTGGAAGAGCTGGTTGGGCTTGCCCGTCGGATAGGAGCCTATGGGGTCAACGTCGCTCACA
>JBNATO010000232.1:0-3396 GCA_049701555.1 Thermacetogeniaceae bacterium
CGGAAAGGGAAACCCCACAGGGTGAGGGGCGCAAGGAGCTTTTCCTCCCTTTGGTTGTCTACCTCAGGCAGGCCGATTTTGTCCTGCCGTGGGGCGACGGCAAGCAGGTAGGCTGGCTTGTGAGCGCTCCCGACGAATTGACAGCCGCCTGCTGGGAGCTGGTCCTCATGGTCATGCACGGGGTCAAGTTGAACCTCTGCAAGAACTGCGGAAGCCTCTACCGCGGGAGAGCCTGCAGGGCCTGCAGGGAGCGGAGGAAGAGGAGGCGCACCCCCACAGAGAGGAGCAGGTTTCTCAACCTGCTGGCTCAGGATGCAAGGCGCGGCAAAATCACCCCTGTGGAAAGGGAGAGCCTGAAGAGAATACTCGACGAGCAGGGGGTCAAGGCAGCAAGGAAGGCCAGGGAGGAACTTATCTCCTCCAGGAGGCGCTATTTTGCCCTGTGAGGGGTGTAAAATTTAGGGGATATACAAACATACCCCTCACAATCAGATCGGGGCCTTGTAGGTCAATTTAAAGGGCCGTTCAGAATATGCTGAAGGATGGAAGCTAATTTCTTGTCAAACGGAAGGATTTTCTTGCTCGATATAGAAATAGCAATTATGGCTGGATATTCCTTATGAGCCATTTCCTTGGGAAGAGCCTTGAGACAAGAGCCTTGCGCATATCCTGAACCCACAGCGGAATACCCCCACAGTGTTGTTGCCCTTCACGTTTACTCGCTGAATGGGAGGAAGGTTTTTTCCTTCTCCTTCTCAAGCCGCATAAAGAAAGGAGAGGAGGTGATCCGACAAGGTGAAACGCTACAAGGCCAAGCTGCTGCTCATCCTGGCTGTGGCCCTCCTGCTCACCCTGTGGGCAGTGCTGCCAGCAGGTGCTGCGACCACAGTGCGCAAGATAGGAAACTTCGATTACTACTATGACAGCAGCCTCGGCTTATACGCCACTGGGTACTGGATCGGAAACCACTACTACCTCCACAACATCAGAACCGGAGAAACAACCACAGCGTACTCGATCGGCAATACGTGGTATGTTAGATCGCTTCTCAACCCGCTCTCAACCACGACCATCAAGAGAATCGGCAACACGTGGTGGATATCCCCGCTCTACGACCCCCTGTCTTCGGTGACCATCAGGAGAATAGGCAACACCGACTTTTACAGCAGCTATTCAGGCATCCTCGGCACAGGCCGCTGGATCGGAAACAACTATTACTACTACAGCTACCGGTGGTAAGGAACCGAGCTTAAAGCCAAGACCCCCCTCAAGCAGGCCGTTTATTAGCGGCCTGCTTTTTCTTCCATTGTGGGCTGTTTGATGTTATACTAAACGTATAGGAAGAGCAACAGAAGGCTGAAAGCCAGGAATCACCTGAACTTCGGGCAAATTTTTTGGTCACAATTTTGTCACAAACCTGTGACAAAAATACGCGCGAACAAGGGCCGAGTGTGATCGGGTAAGATCCGCTCAGCCCTTGTCCCATAAGGATTTCCGAGGAGCTGTGGATAACTACAAGTGCCTATGAGAGCATTTGGAACCGACTCCAAATCCGTTGGTTGCAGGTTCGAGTCCTGTCACCCCTGCCAATATAGTTTAGGGTGTAAGGTCTCTTGCGCCAACGCTCGAGTCCGTTGGTAGCTAGAGACCTAATTTTATGCCTAAATTTGCCTAAAAAAGCACATAAGATGTTGAAAAAGAAGGCGCAAGGAGGTAGATTTCGCTCAATGCCATTTAAAGAAGGAGAATGGGTCATATTCACCAGTAGCCAAGCTACCTTTTTAGAACAGTTGGTACCAGGAGATCGGCTGCACACTCATTGGGGTTATATAGAATACGACAAAGTTATAGGATGTGAACCAGGAACGTGTATAAAAACCTCTACAGGCAAGAAACTATATGTTTTTTACCCCACCCTTTCCGACTTTATCATGAATATGAAACGAAAAAGCGGTATAATTTACCCCAAAGATGCCAGTGTCATCATGATGTGGGCAGATGTTTTTCCTGGTTCACAAGTTTTGGTTGGAGGTGTAGGCAGCGGAGCCCTTCTCCTTACTGTGCTCAGGCAGGTTGGCCCTTCCGGAAGAGTTGTAGGATATGATGTACGACAGGATATGCTCGATTGCGCTGAAGAAAACATAAAAGCTTATTTTGGGTATATACCGCCTTTTCTAGAACTAAGATTAGACAACATATATGAAGCCACTGTTGAACCCGGTTTTGACCGGGTACTCCTCGACGTCCCAGAACCCTGGCGAGCGCTGGAGACCGCTCATCATGCACTGAATCCTGGAGGAATAATTTCCTGTTACCTTCCTTCAATAACCCAAGTCCATACCCTCGTAACTGCCCTTGAAAACAGCAACCTCTTCACTTTACAGATGACTATCGAAGTGATCATCAGAAGCTGGCATATAAAGGAAAGAGCAGTTCGCCCCGAGCACCGGATGGTAGGACATACAGGGTTTTTAGTATTTGCGCGTCGCCTAGCAAACAATACATAAAAAAGTTAAATCATTTTTGCCAATACCCCCATCAACCTTTGTTTTTCCTCTTTAAGGCTGTTCTTTGGATGGTAAACCATTGGATTACCTATACTTATTCTTCTATTCTTCCGGTCAATTCGAACCGGATAAAAATAAATGTTCTTTCCAAATTTTAGATAATAATCTCTTGCCAGGTGCAAAAAACCCAAATTATTTGACCAATTTTCACCCTCTGTATCATCATCCAAAAAGTCAAGGAAGATCGCAATGTTGTGCCCCTTTGCTAAAGCGTCAATAGTAATAGCCATTGTTTCCAATATTCTTTTACTACCTTTGTATACAGGAATAGCATTCACTTCACGCATAACCCAGATAACAATTGGCTCGATAACAGCTGTCAGCAGTTTGCAGAAAGGCTTAACAATTAAAGGCACATTGCCAAAAAGCTCTTTCTCTAAGTGAACACGACATGACTTTCTGTAGACCATATCACTTATAACCCACGGTCTGAATTCATAGGGAAAAAAGATTTCCATTGCGACGGGGCCATAAACCCCTGCATGATTACAAACAAAAATACAAGACTCTCTCTTAACCACGTTCCCTTCTCCGATGATTATATGTTCTCGTAGTATTCTCTTTATTGCCCATTTTAGTATGAAGAGCAGACTTTTCAACCAACGCTCCCACAGACGACAATATACTGATTTCAACACAAGGCACCCATTTTTAAAATATCGATGAGCTTTAAAAAAGCATTATCAAAAACATTCTTTCGAATTTTTCAAATTCCTGCTTAATGCTCATTCCAGCAAATAGCAGGCTTACAGTTACTCACAGTAAACGCCACAAAAAAACAAAAAAGCCATAGCGTTTTTGTCGCTATGGCTTTCTATCCAGAGACAAG
>JBNATO010000233.1:0-3396 GCA_049701555.1 Thermacetogeniaceae bacterium
CCGTTTGATGCTGGAGAGGTGTGCTTGTGAAGGGATAGAGACCGTTTGGGACCGCTATCAGAGCCAGCAGCCCCAGTGCGGTTTCGGGCTGCTTGGGGTCTGCTGCCGTAACTGTGTGCAGGGGCCCTGCC
Organism: Thermacetogeniaceae bacterium; assembly: GCA_049701555.1. GTDB lineage: Bacteria > Bacillota > DSM-12270 > Thermacetogeniales > Thermacetogeniaceae > JBNATO01. The sequence goes on from JBNATO010000233.1 coordinate 132, forward strand.
GGATCAACCCGTTTGGAGAGGAGCCCCAGAAGGGGATCTGTGGAGCAGGGGCTGACCTGATTGTCGCCCGCAACCTCTTGCGCTCGGTTGCTGGGGGAGCCGCCACGCATGTCGACCACGCCTACGAGGCGATCGAGGCCCTGGAGCTGGCCGCACAGGAGGGCTCCCCGTACCAGATCAAGGATGAGGCAAAGCTGCATGCAGTCGCCCGGAAACTGGGGCTCGATACGGAAGGAAAGAGTGCCCAGGAGCTCGCCCGGGAAGTGGCAGAGGTGGCTTACGCCGATTTTGCCAACCACGGCAGGGAGCCGATGAGATGGCTGACGGCCACCGCCCCTGCAGAGAGGGTGAAGACCTGGGGCAGGTTGGGTATCTTGCCCCGCAATCCTGACAGGGAGATCCGGGAGTGCCTGCACCAGACCACGATGGGTGTGGATGCCGATCCTGTCAACCTGATCCTGGCGACGGTCAAGCTGGGGCTGGTCGACGGCTACGCCGGGCTGCATCTGGCAACAGACATCCAGGATATCATCTTCGGAACCCCAAGCCCCGTGGCTTCGGAGATCAACCTCGGCGTGCTCAAAGAGGACCATGTGAATGTGGTCGTGCACGGGCATGTCCCTCTCCTCTCCGAAAAGGTCGTGGAGTGGGCGAGGAAGCTCGCCCCAGAGGCTGAAAAGGTCGGTGCCCGGGGGATTCAGGTGGCTGGGATCTGCTGCACAGGGAACGAGGTGCTGATGCGGCAGGGGGTCCCGATCGTCGCCAACTTCCTCTCCCAGGAACTCGCCCTAGCCACAGGGGCGGTTGACGCCATTGTTGTCGATGTCCAGTGCATCATGCCGTCCCTCCAGGCGGTTGCCGGGTGCTTCCACACCAAGATCATCACGACGATGCCCATCGCCAAGCTGCCGGGGGCGGAGCATGTCGGGTTCACCCTGGAGGACGTTGATAAAAAGGCGGAGGAGATCGTCCGCATCGCCATCGAGAATTTCTCCAGACGAGACCGCTCGAGGGTCCAGATCCCGAAGGAAAAGACTGCAATGATGGCTGGGTTCAGCGTCGAGGCGATCATGAAAGCCTTGGCGTGCCTGGATCCGGAGAACCCCTTGAAGCCTCTGGTGGATAACATCGCCAATGGCAATATACTGGGTGCGGTGGCCACGGTCGGCTGCAACAACGCCAAGGTGACGCAGGATTACTCCCATGTCACCCTGGTCAAAGAGCTGCTGAAGGAGAACGTCCTGATCGTGACCACAGGTTGCTCCGCCCAGGCCCTGGCCAAGGCCGGCCTGCTGCTGCCTGAGGCCACAGAGAGGTATGCGGGTGAGTCCCTGAAAGCTGTGCTTACGGCGGTGGGGAAGGCCGCCGGCCTGAACGGCCCGCTTCCGCCGGTGCTGCACATGGGGAGCTGTGTCGACAACTCTCGCATCGGAGACCTGCTCAAGGCCCTGGCCGATTACCTCAAGGTTGCTGTGAAGGACCTGCCGGTCGCTGCTTCTGCCCCGGAATACCAGCATGAGAAAGCCTTGTCGATCGGCACGTGGGCGGTAGCCCTCGGCGTGTTCACTCATCTCGGCGTGATCCCGCCGGTGCTGGGATCCCCGCAGGTGTCGTCTATTCTCACGGGCGAGACGGCGGAGAATCTGCTAGGGGGGAAGTTTTACGTGGAGACCGACCCCCACAAGGCGGCGCAGGGAATTCTCGAACACATCCGCAACAAGCGCAAGCAGCTGGGCATTTAGTCGGTTTCAGGGTAACCTGTTGAAACCAGGCGTTGCTGGTTGCTGTAGGTTAGCCGCCGGCGAAGGGGGTTGAGAAGAATGAGTCCTGAAGAGATCAAGGAGATCGCCGAGAGCCACCCGGAACCCGAGGGGAGAGTTTCGGCCGTCCTGGAGGAGATCCAGGAGAGGTACCGTTACCTCCCTGAAGAAGCACTCCGGATTGTATCCGGAGTGCTTGGGGTTCCACTTTCCCGGCTTTACGGTGTGGCGACCTTCTACGCTGCTTTCACCCTGCAGCCCAGGGGAGAGCACCTGATCTCCGTTTGCCACGGGACTGCCTGTCACGTGAAAGGGGCGAAAAACCTTGCCGAACGCTTTGAAAAGGAGCTGGAGATCAGGGAAGGTCAGACCACGGCGGACGGCATGTTCACCCTGGAAGCGGTGCGCTGCCTGGGGTGCTGCAGCCTCGCTCCCGTCTTCAGCATCGATGGGAGGGTGTATAGCGGGGTCAGGCCGGAACAGATCCCGGAACTCCTTGAGGCGTGGAAGAGGGGGTGGAGCGGTGAAGGTGAGAAGTGATGCCGACCTTGAGCAGCTGAGAAAAGAGGGCCTGTCCAGCCTCTACCCCCAGAGGGCGAAGATCACGGTGGGGATGGCAACCTGCGGGCGGTCAGCGGGTGCCGGGGAGGTCTTTGCCTGCTTCAGGGAAGAGATCTCCAAGAGGGGGCTGGATGTCTCCCTGTCTGCCACGGGATGCCTGGGCTTCTGCCAGCAGGAACCGATTGTGACGGTGCACCTTCCTGGCATCCCCCGCCATATCTACTCCAGGGTCGACCGGGAGCTTGCCCTGGGGATCCTGGATGGGATTACGACCGGGAACCTCCCGGAGCGGGGGCTGTTTGCCAGGGTTTGCGAGGATCGCCTCCTTCTGACCGGGGAAAGGATAAGGCTTGCAGAGCAGCCTGAGGGGGAAGGTGTCGGGCTGGAGCATATCCCCTTCTTTGCCCGGCAGGTAAAGGTCGCTACCCGGAACTGCGGTTACATTGACCCCGGGAGTATTGCTGAATATACCGCCAGGGGCGGCTACCTGGCCCTGCGGAAGGCCCTCTCGATGAAGCCGGAGGAAGTGATCGAGGAGATCTCCCGCTCTGGCCTCAGGGGCCGCGGGGGAGGTGGTTTCCCTACCGGCAGGAAATGGCTCCTGACCAGGCAGGCTCCAGGCGAGGAAAAGTACGTGATCTGCAATGCCGATGAGGGGGACCCCGGGGCCTACATGGACCGCAGCATCCTCGAGGGGGACCCCCATGCGGTGCTCGAGGGGATGATCATCGGGGGCTACGCCATCGGAGCAAAAAAGGGGATCGTCTATGTGCGCTCCGAGTACCCCCTGGCCGTTGCGGCGATCCAGGAGGCGATCCGCCAGGCGGAAGAGTACGGCTTCCTGGGTGACGACATCTTCGGCTCAGGCTTCAGCTTCCGGATCACGGTTGTCAAGGGGCAGGGGGCCTTCGTTTGCGGCGAGGAGACCGCTCTGATCGCCGCAG
>JBNATO010000234.1:0-3393 GCA_049701555.1 Thermacetogeniaceae bacterium
AAAAACCTTTTCAGGTTTCATGCGGGTTTGAGTAAGGTCATCTGATAAACTCAGGAAAAACAAAAAAGCCATAGCGTTTTTGTCGCTATGGCTTTCTATCCAGAGACAAGATCTAATTTATTTTTCTTTGTCTTTCTCCATTTCTGCTCTACGCCTTTCAATGATCTCTTCAGCCAGCCGCGGCGGAACCTCTTCATAATGGGAAAACTCCATCTTGAATTGGCCACGCCCTTGCGTTATCGACTTCAACGCTATAGCATAGTCAGACATTTCCGCTAATGGTACTTGGGCTCTGATCAGCTGAAGTCCGCCTTCAATCGGCTCCATACCCAAAATCCGGCCTCTTTTACCATTGAGATCTCCCATGATGTCTCCCATGAACTGCTCAGGTACTATGACTTCAACATTCATAATCGGCTCTAGAAGAACCGGATTCGCCTTTTCCATAGCCTTTTTGAATGCCATGGATGCTGCTATCTTAAAAGCCAACTCTGAAGAGTCTACAGGATGGTAGGAGCCATCATAGAGCGTGACTTTTACCCCTGTAACCGGATAGCCAGCGAGAACACCTTCAGTAATTGCCTCTCTCAATCCTTTTTCTACAGCCGGTATATACTGCTTCGGCACTGCTCCGCCGAAGATCTTCTCTTCAAAGGCAAATTCGCCATCTGGATATGGCTCAAGCGTAATCCACACATGGCCATACTGGCCACGCCCACCTGTTTGCTTTTTGTATTTGCCCTCTTGCTGAACTGTGGACCGAATAGTCTCCCGATATGGAACACTAGGCGCACGTGAGGTAACTTCAACTCCAAACTTCTGGTGGAGACGCTCAATAACGATATCTAGGTGTGTCTCTCCCATTCCAGTAAGAATTGTCTCTTTCGTTTCGAGGTTCTTATGAAGCCGCAAACTCGGATCAGATTCAAGCAGTTTGTTAATTGCATTGCTCAACTTATCCTCGTCACCTTTACTCTTCGGCTCAATGGCGACCGAAAGAGTTGGCTCAGGAAAATCAATCCCCTCTAGCTTGATCGGTCTGTCTTTGCGGCATAAAGTATCCCCAGTATTAGTTTCTTGCAGTTTAGCAACAGCTGCTATATCTCCCGCTTTAACCTCCGGAACCGCCTCTTGCTGTTTCCCCCTCATTACAAAGATCTGGCTGATTTTCTCTTCTTTCTCCTTGTTGGCATTGAACACAATACTGTCAGACTTCATCGAACCATCAAAAACCCTAAAGAAGCTGAGCTTGCCCACATATGGGTCAGTCATCGTCTTGAAGACCAACGCTGCTAGCGCACTCTCATCTGAAACCTTTGGAGAAGGCGCAAAATCAACAAGGAAGTCCATCAAGTGCCTCACACCGATATTGTTAAGAGCAGATCCACACAGCACAGGGACAAAGCTATTTGCCTGGAAAGCCTTCCTTAATCCGTTGTAAATCTCCTCATCCTTCAGCGGTTCACCATCAAGATACTTCATCAAAAGTTCATCGTCACCTTCAGCTGCAGCCTCCATGATCGCTTCTCGTGCTTCCTCTGCTTTCTCCTTTAGGTCATCAGGAATTGGCTGCTCCTCGTATGTCCCTTCCTTTGGATTGTATTTATAAGCCTTCATTTTTAATAGATCTACCACTCCAGAAAAATTAGATTCTGCTCCCAAGGGTAATTGCAGCGGAATAATATTGCCCTTCAAGATATCCTTCATTTGTTGAACGACGCGTTCAAAACTGGCATTCTCTCGATCCATTTTGTTTACAAATGCCACTTTTGGAAGATTTGCTGCTTCTTTCCAACCAATTTCTGTCTGGACCTCTACACCAGAAACAGCACAAAGAACAACTAGTACGCTGTCTGCAACCCGCAGAGCACTTTTAACCTCAGCAAAGAAATCAGAGTAACCAGGAGTATCCAAAAGGTTAATTTTGCAATTCTTCCATTCACAGGGGGCCATTGCCAAATTAACAGATATTTTCCGTTTCACTTCCTCCGGCAAGAAGTCGGTCGTCGCTGTACCATCATCTACTCTCCCAAGCCTTGTAGTATGACCAGCGTTAAAGAGCATCGCCTCTACAAGCGATGTCTTGCCTGTGCCGCCATGGCCAATTACCGCCACGTTGCGTAAGCTCGCTGTTTCATAAACCTTCAAAGTTATCTTCCTCCTCCGAGAACCTGACTCAGCAAGAAAGAGAAATTGGTCGCAATAAGAAATTTAAGGTTAATTTACACGGAATCATTATATTATAGTTTACCAACCAAGTCAAAAACAACTTAAACAGGATTAAATGAAATAACATAAAACCATTCAAGAAAGCAAGAATAATAATTGGGTGCGCAAAAAGGAGGTCATATGGGTAGAAAAAAGGGTTTGATGTCTGAGGCGCTGAAGTTTGAGTTGGCCAAGGAGCTGGGCGTTTATGACATCGTCCAGCGAGAGGGCTGGGGAGGTGTTTCCTCAAGAGACTGTGGAAACCTGGTTCGCCTGGCCATCGAAAGAGCCGAAAGAAGTCTCATGACAGAGAACCGCTACCACTCCTAAAAAAGCCTGCGCACCCGCCGGGGGAATTTCTCCCCGGCTTTTCATATAGAAGGGGCCAAATTGGCCCCCTGATTTAATTTTAACCCTATTAAGCCTTAAAAACCAATGCTCCTACCGGACATACCTTGACACACTCTCCACATTCCGTACATCGAGAATCCGCAAGAGGAACATCGCCAAAAGTCGCAACCTTTCGCAAAACTCCCCTATTAATGAAACCAATTGCTCCAATTTTTACCCGGTGATGATCCACCCACACACACCTCCCACAAAGCACACACCTTCCTGGATCATACTTAAAAGTTCTAGGGCTTTCGTCGACAAAAAACTCAGTCGCAAGAGGCCTCATTCTTGTCAACTTTAGTTTAAGACCTCTTTTTTTGGCAATCTCTTGCAACTCACAGTTTTTATTTTTTTCGCACTTGCCACACTGTAACCGGTGGTTCGTTAACAGCAGCTCAAATCCAGTTTTTACCAACCTATCAACTCGAGGCGTCCGCGTGTAAACAACCATCCCATCTTTCACAGGTAGGGTGCAAGACGTCACCGGATTTGGCATTCCCTCAACTTCTACAAAGCAAAGCCGGCAGCTTGCAGCAGGTCTTTCAGCATCCCTCAAACCACACAGGTGAGGTATATAGATATCATTATCCAAGGCCACCCATAAAAGCTTCTCTCCCTTGGGAGCCCTTATCTCTTTACCATCAATTATTAGAGTCACTAGGTCGCTCACTTTGCTCATCTCCTTTCTCCACGACAATTGGTGGAGATACCTTCACAACTGCCTTATACTGAGGTGGGCAAGCCACCATACAGCTGTTACACTTGACGCATTTATCGAGATAGATCGCTTTC
>JBNATO010000235.1:0-3384 GCA_049701555.1 Thermacetogeniaceae bacterium
GAAATTGTGGAAAGCCTCTGGACTTTCATTTTTACATCGGCGAAAATAACTGTGATCTCATCCTTTTGAAGAGGCATGGATTACCTCAACCCCTGATTATCAAGGCGTTAGTATAATATATGAATTCCGAGACAATAAGGTTTTTGGCGGAGTTGAGAATACGGCGGTTGATGAGGTGAGATGTCATTTTATGGAGTGGATTGATATTACTCTGCCGCTTAGAGAGGATTATCCGTGCTGGCCGGGTGACGTTCCCTTTCAGCGAAAGGTCAATGCCGTGATCGGAGAAAAGGGAGCTGAATTTAACATCTCCAGTATCTGTACAAGCCTGCACTTTGGGACCCATATCGATGCTCCCTATCACTACAGAATGGATGGAAAAAAGGTTGACGAACTTGATTTAAACCTGTTGATCGGACCCTGCCGGGTTGTGGAGGTAGAAAGGGAGGAGGGCAGTATCGGCATCGAGGATTTAAAAGGGAAGGTTCCTCCCGGCACCATCAGGCTCTTAGTCAAATCCCCTAATTCGCGCCGCATTCATGACAGGCGCTTCCATTTTGACTATATCGCTTTTTCTTCTGAATCCATCAGCTGGTTGCTGGAACAGGGCGTTAGGCTTTTAGGGCTTGACTATTATTCCATCGGCCCCTTCACCAGCGAGGGCGGCGCTGTGCACCGGCTTTTCTTTCAAGAAAACGATAGTGTCGCCCTTGAGGGAGTCGATTTGAGAGATATAGAACCAGGCGAATATTTTCTGGTCTGCCTTCCTATGAAGGTCTACGGCGCTGATGGTGCGCCAGCCAGGGTACTTCTGGGAAGAATAGCTGCTGAAAGCATCAGGTAAAACCAGCGATCGGAGGTGCTATGTGTGCCCCAGAAGAGAGTCTGTGTGATCGGAGGGGGTCCTGCAGGGTTATCTGCTGCGTTGGAGGGAGCCAGACTAGGGTTTGATGTAGACCTTTTTGAGAGGAACCTGATAGGTGAGAACATCCGTTGTGCAGAGGGCTTCTTCGACTCTCTGCATCGACTGGGGGAACCACAGCGAGGTTTGCGCTTCAAGGTCAAAGAGGCCGTGCTTAAGGTTAAGAGGGAATATGTGGTGGACTGCAGGAAAATCCCTTTGTGGATGATCGACCGAGCCGAATGGCAGCGTTTTCTGGCTACAGAGGCGAGAAGTGCAGGCGTGAGGATTCATGAGAGAACGCGGATAACGTCCGAGATGCTCAAAGATCTCCAGAAGAGATATGACTGGATAATTGATGCCAGTGGTGTGCCATCGGTCACATCACTTTTATACGGGTTTAGGGATTACTATCGTCGCTATGGGGCAGTCACTGCACAGTATGTGATCGAAGGGGACTTTTCTTGGCTGGGTGAGCGGCTGAAGTTTGTCCTCTTTCCCCGCTATGCCGGTTACTACTGGATCTTTCCCAAAGGACGTGATGCTATGGGTCGACAGACAGCTAATGTTGGAATCGGTTATTACTTGCCGATGTGTAAGAAGGACATAAGAGGAAGTGTCCTATGGGACGAGCTGAATGAGGTTATCAGGAAAGAGAAGGTCAATGGGAGAATCGTCAGGCGGCTCGGTGGGATCGTCCCGGTAAAGCTGCGGGGACAACTTCAGTATGGCAACATCCTCTTGGTAGGAGATGCAGCCGGTTGTGCTTCTCCTCTGCATGGGGGCGGGATCGACACAGCTTGTCTTACTGGGCAGCTGGCAGCGAGGTGGATCGCCTCTGAGAGCAATTCAGATTTCTCGCAAGAGGTGGCTCACCTCTTGATGAAGAAGCTCGAGGTTGAGGAGCACCTTTGCCGTGTTTGGGAGATGAGCGATGTAGAAGAGCTTGACTGCTTTGCATCTTTGATAGCTGGCGATTATAAAGGTATCGGTATTTTCAGGCTAATCAGGTATCTTCCTCTGATCGTGAGCAATCTTAAAACCGGGCTACGGTTTCGCTCTGGTTTATATGAGGGAAAGTGGTAAAGCAAAAATCTAGTAGTTTTCAGGCGGAGGCAGAGGAATGATCCCTCCCTTTTCTTGCAACAGTTTATAGGTTTTTTCATCTACTCTTCCTGTGACCGGGAGACAGTGAGCTGCTTGAAAAGAGCGAACGCCGAGTTCGGTCAAGTAACCATACCAGCTGTCGCATAGGTAAGGATAGAAGCCGATTTTTTTCAACGACATCTGGACAAAGACCACGTCAGGGCCGAAGTGCCCCTGCGAAAGAGTGCGCATCCAGGATCTTGTCATCCAATGAGGAGGGCCCAAAATCTTTACCCTTGTTCCTATAGACACCCATTCATAGAGCTGGATGATGTCTTCGTTGTACATCCTGATGCACCCTGCTGATACCGCTTCCCCGATCGACCATGGTTTGTTTGTCCCATGGATGCCGTAGATCCCCCAAGGCACATTAAGCCCGAGCCAACGCGCTCCAAACCCTCCTCCGCAGTTTGCGTCTTTCTCTATGATCATCCAATCTCCGACTGGAGAAGGTGTTGAGGGTTTGCCAACAGCTACTGGGAATTGGCGGTAAACCCGATCCCTGTCCATAACTGTTAATGTCCTCTTTTCTGTGTCAACAATAATGCTGACAGGCCCATGAGGTGGTGTGGAAACTTGGGAGCTGACTGGTCGCTCGCAACCCTTCGCCAGGGCTGACCAGGTAACGGCGGTTACCCGTGATGTGGGTGATAAATTGTTCTTTTTATGGAAATTAGCCACAGCCTTCGCTGTGAGGTTACCGTAGACTCCGTCGCATGGGCCGTTGTAAAATCCTAGCTGTTTGAGGCGCTTCTGGAGTTCCAAGACGTCATCACCATGCATATACGGAGTGGTTAGGTATAGGTCTCGGTCTACGTCTGGGCAGGTCGGCGGGTGAGAAAAGGCATTTGACGGGAAACTCAACAGCGCAATAAAAAAAGCCGTTAAAATCAATAGATAATTAAACCTGTCGGTAAGGATGCTGTGCATGGACATTCACCCCGCATGCTTTGAGTCATTGAGTGAATTTGGCAGAGTAAACACTTGACCTCGGAGCTGTTAGCGGTTATAATCACTTCTAGAAAGCGGGCGCGTAGCTCAGTGGGAGAGCACTTCCTTGACGCGGAAGGGGTCGCAAGTTCAATCCTTGCCGCGCCCACCATAAAGAGCAAATTTAAGCCACAGATGATAGAATCTGTGGCTTTTTATTTTTTGTCAACTCGGGGCCCGCCTTAACGAGCTTATATCCCCTCACGTATATTAGGATATCTCCAACGTCTAAATTTAATTTAAAATTAGTCAAGATAGGTGAAGTGGCCGAAAAACGGCTAAAATCAAGGCTGGGCGGGGTTTCTGGCAAAAAACGGTTGTCTATAATAGTCCAGAAAAATCCTAGT
>JBNATO010000236.1:0-3322 GCA_049701555.1 Thermacetogeniaceae bacterium
GGTGTCTTCCTTATTATACCATCCTTTTATGTCGCCTCGCAGCACGAAGATGTTTGACAACTCCTCCGCCATTCACTAAGTTATTTATCAAACACAGGAAACAGGCGGAAATCAGGATACACCTGGGTAATATCGGGGGTTAGAGAGTTCGTGAAAACCTTGCTTGACCTAAACGAGGCCGCAGCCTGGGCATCGGAATTCACAAAAAAAGAGGTCACACCAGCCAATATCAGCTACCTGATCCAGTACGGAAAGGTAAAAAAGTACACCTGTGATGGAAAAACCTGCGTATGCTTCGATGAACTCAAAAAATACTATGAAGAATATTACTCAGAGCTGTACAGGAGATACAAGGAGCGTTTAGGCAACGACATCAACTGGGTGCTCTCCTTTGCTCATGTCAAAGAGAAAGAGAGGACGAAGCACGTCCACCGGCTGCATCCCTACAAGGGAAAGTTCATCCCGCAGCTCGTCGAGTACTTCCTGGACAACCACACTGACAGCCTCAAGCAGGAAGTTTACTTCAGGCCGGGAGATGTCATCCTCGACCCCTTCGCCGGCTCAGGAACAACCCTCGTCCAGGCAGCGGAGTTGGGAATACACTCGATCGGGGTGGACATCTCAGGCTTCAACTGCCTGATCGCTGAGGCGAAGCTGCTCAGCTATGACCTGGAAGCCGTCGCTGCCCATTGCAGGGCGATAAACGGAATAATCAAATCAGAAAGCAGCGAACTCGCAGCCTTTGAAAGGGAGCTGTCGGCCCTGATCGCCTCCATCAACAGAGAGTTCTTCCCCTCGCCCGAATTCAAGTACAGGCTGGAGCGCGGCGAGGTGGACGAAGAGAGCGTAGTGTCGGATGCGCTCGCATCCCTGAAGGAAGGATACGGCGCCCTCCTCAAAAAGTACAATGTCCAACTGAAGGGCAACCTGACGGGCTCCCAGTTCCTCGACACATGGTTGGCTGCCCCTGTCATAAGGGAGGCTCTGGCTGTAAGAGAATACCTGAAGAGGATGTATTCGGAAAACGAGAGAAAGCTCCTCACAGTGGTCCTGTCAAGGACGATCCGATCCTGCAGGCTGACCCCCCACTACCAGCTGGAGTCGCTGGACAAACCGGTCTACGAGCCCTATTACTGCTACAAGCACATGAAGATCTGCAGGCCGATCATCTCAATGGCAAGGATATTCAGCAGATATTCAAAGGACACCATCAAGAGGCTGGAAGAGTTCAGCATGCTGAAAAAAGACACCTTTTCTCTGGTGATCAACGGCGATTCCAGGCATGTGAACATCTTTGAAGAAGTTAGAAAAAGAAGCAGAGATTTCTACAATTTACTTCTCAGCAAGCGCATAAGGGGAATTTTCACCTCCCCTCCCTATGTCGGCCAGCTCGACTACCACGCCCAGCACGAGTACGCCTATGAGTTTTTCGGCCTTTCCCGGCAGGATGCCCAGGAGATCGGGAATTCGAGCAAGGGGAAAGGGAACAAGGCCAGGGAAGAGTACATCGAAGGGATCGCTGCCGCCCTCATCAACTGCAAAAAATACCTTGCTGACGGCTTTCACATCTTCATCGTAGCCAACGACGAATACGGGTTGTACCCCCGAATAGCCGAGCGCGCTGGCCTGAGAATCGTGAAGGAGTTCAAGCGCCCTGTCTTAAACAGGACATCGAGAGACAGAAACCCTTATGGCGAAAGCATCTTCCTCATGGCAGAAAAGTAATGATATCATTTGCTGATCCTGATCAGCCGCTGCCCACCATCCCAATCAACCCTAAAATCAAGGGCTTCAGCCAGCCAGCGCAGCGGCAACAAAACCCGGCCATCCGCAAGCTTAGGCGGAGCATCCGGCAAAAACACCTCTCTGCCGTTATTTAAAGCGGTCTGCTGATCAACCCTCAGCACTATCTCCCTTCCCTGCCCCTTGAGCACAACAGAGTTCTCAGCAGCATTCCACTGAACAGTTAACCCCAACGACTCAGCGATCGCCCTTACAGGAACCATCGTCCGGCTGTTATAGATCACAGGCGGGACGTCAAAATTCAACGGCTTCCCGTTGACATCGACGCGGATCGGCTGCCAGGCAGGGATATATATCTTAAACGCCTTCTTGTAGATCACGCCGCCGCCAGCACCTATCGTCCTGACCTCCAGGACAGCATTTCCCCCTTTTGCTGGAAAGCGGCAGGAGACCTCCCACGGCGCCTTATAAGAGCGCCCCACCAGCCTTCCGTCCAGGTAATATTCCACAGATCCAACCCTGGCCTCACCAGTGTCGATGTATGCAGCCAGATCGCACAGCTCCGCAGGCGCTGAATTCCCCAACAGAGTGTAGTAGAAAGGCGACTGACCATAACAGCTGTCCAGGTAATAGGGGGAAGCGATAGCCTCGCGGTAAGCCTCCAGCATCTTATCGTTGTCGCAAACAGCGTAGCGGCTGAAGTCCTTGGGGACGCCTGAGTTGAAGTAATAGATCGCCTTGATGCGCGGGTAGACCAAAGGGAGATAGCAATAGAGGCGCTTCAGCGTATACGCTCCCCAGTCCTCTACGAGCTGTCCGTTGGGCCGGTTGTACCAGGCGACACCGACTTCCGAGATCATGATCGGCTTTCTGTCGGCAAACATGCTGTATATCTTTCTGTACTTTGCCAGCGGATTCGCCCGGTGGCCCTGATAGAACTTGGTCCACACCCAGGGTTTATCGTCGTACTGAGGATCCCCTAAGAAGTAGTAGTCAGCGTAGCCGTTGACCCCGACCCAGTCCACATAAGAATCCGTACACCTCTTTTGCCTTTGTAAAATCGCCGCAGAGCTTGCTGTCCCTGTCGATCGTGGCACCCAGCAAAACGCCGAAGGGCGGTTCGAATTTTCCAAGCTGCACATTTGGATGAGCACCGGCTGTCGGCGACTTCAGGTAGACCTGGATCTCCTCCGCAAAGACTGGATTTACATAAAAAATAGTGAGAATAAAACAGCCATCGCTGCAGCGCAGATGCGCCTCACCTGAGCAACACCCCTCGTCTAAGTCTATTTCGCTGCGGTTACTGCTCTGGCCGCACAACATAACATTATCATTCTTCAGAAACTGCCAAACTCCTCCTTTCAGCTCCGTGAATCCCGCCAAAAGGCAACGTTCAAAGCACTTTTCCCAAGTGCTGCTCTCAAAGCCGGCGACCCACTTAAGCGCTCTCTTCGGTTTGAAGCCAAAAAAAATAAACAACCCCGCATTCCTTGCGGGGCTTGGTTTTCCTGGAGCTGATGGTGGGATTCGAACCCACGGCCTGCGCATTACGAGTGCGCTGCTCTACCGCTGAGCTACA
>JBNATO010000237.1:0-3276 GCA_049701555.1 Thermacetogeniaceae bacterium
GAATACTAGGAAACATGAAGGTAATATATCCCGCGATTCCGTTCGAAATTACTGCAGGAGCAAATATATATTCAAGGAGAACTGCAATGCCACAGAGGTAACCACCCCACGGGCCCATCGCTTTTCTAGCGAAAGCATACGGACCCCCTGTAAATGGAATTGCAGTACTTAATTCACAGATTGTAAAACACATTCCTGTATACATTATTGCCATCAAAATTGTAGCAATAAATAATCCTCCAAATCCTCCAGCAGCAAGTCCAAAGTTCCATCCAAAATAATCACCAGAAATAACATAGCCAACACCCAAACCCCATAGAAGAAGAGGGCCTGCAAAACGCTTTAACTTTCTTTTTTCAAAATAATCTTTATCAACCGATTCATATTCAACAACACTATGTTGGCGCTCCTTTTCCATTTTCTCCCCTCCTGTTTTTGCATTTTCTTCGCTTCTTTTCTTTCTTCTCTTCTTCTTTTTTCTTTTCTCTCACCTCCACAAAAACTAGCTTGTTTGGACTTTCTGTTTCTTTATTTTTTACTACTTGCAAATAGCTGCCCAAAAAACAAACAGCCCTCCTCTCGCACACCATTGTGCAAGAGAAGGGCTCCTTTGGCCTTCTCTAACCTATCCGTTGCTACTAGTTGTGATTTTTAATCCATTACAGAAACGTATTTAATCCTACATATTTCCTATTATATTCCTACAACATATATTGACATCAAGTCAAACTCGATGTTAGCTGTGTGTTATTTGTTTTATAATTTTATCTTCTTCTTTTTCGTCAACGCTAACTTTTACAATGTTTTTTACGCTCTTAGTAATATTAGGTTAATATGGGTTACTTTCCAAAAATGATATACACGAGAGCGTAATATCTTCAACTATGGTCGACCCCAATGATCTCTTATCCGATAACCATCTCTATACAGTAAACCAGTTGTTGAATTCGAAAGGTAGTGGCATAGAGGATGAAGCGCTCCCGCCGCTGAGTCCGCTCGTGATGACGCTAGCAGCCCAAGGTTTTTGCATGGCTCTGACAAGAAGATCGTGGTTGCACTGAAGAGCCAGCAGCCCGTATTTGGCTGAGGCTACAGCTACGTCAGCGGCGGTTACCTGAGCCTTCGTCGCCATTCCGACCTCGTACTGCAAACGGGTTATTCTCGCAAATTCCTCAGCTGCCGTATATACGGAATCCTTATCGGCCTTATCAACAGTCACATCAACAGCATTCTCGCCGATATGTGCAACTGTGACCTCTGTTGTCGGAACATCATCGCCAGCGATCTTGATCACGCCATCTCCGGAAGCACCGGGCTGGACAACGAGCAACGGTGTGACATCGATCCGGCCGCTTACCACCGAAGAAGGAGTATCAACTACTAAGTGGAGTGTCTTATTATCGCTATCGGTGCAACCCAAAATACCAAGGTGTACACCTGTGTAACCAATATATTTTGCTTGATTAGCGTTTAGATTTGTTAAGTCCCACTTAACATTTGAGGACTTTATTGTGAGATAAATGTCACTATCATCCGAGAATGCTCCTGGATTAGCCTCTTTCAGGGTAATCTTAGCACCTTCTTTAGCACTGCCAACGTGGTCGGATCTTTTACGCTAACTGTGATGTTTCCGGTTTTAACCTTTGCAATAGTTACATTTTCTGTTGTCTCCCATTTGATCGTGCCATTATCATCGCCCCAAACAGTAACTGCTGCAACTATATTGCCGCTTACACCTTTGTCAATGTCTAACTTTATACCTGTAAGCCGAATACCGTTTGCCTTAAATGTAGAAGCATCTTTAACAATGGTTATTGTTGTATCAGTTGCATCATTACCAGATGACTTGAGACCACTTCGCTAAATGTCACGCCATCCGTCAATAATTCTATCTGCGCATACACATAATCTACAGCTGATACATCGAAATCATCACCATACACTACCTCAATCGTACCTGCATTTGCGCCTTCTGAATCATCACTTACACAGCTATAGCCGCCCGTAATTTTAAAGTAATTCCCTGCCGCAAACGCCGTTCCCACTGGCACGATCAGTGTCAGCAGCATTGCCAGGATCACGAGCAGGCTGAACCATCTCTTGCGCGCTCTTAATTCCAAACGCGCAACTCATGAGTAGCTTTACTCTCCGAGACTTTTACCCCATCGGTCGGTAACCTCGCAATAAGTCCCCACTTAACTGCCTGCCGCAAGGCTGTCCGGAGCAGAGAAAATCGGTTAAATCTCGTGCGAGGAGAAACATCCTTAAAACTCCCGATCGCTCTCTGGATATCCAGCGGAGCAAGCTTAACTAGCGGAATATGCCCAATCACTTTTTTAAGTATTCGCAGTACTTGGTTTTAGCTCTCCACGAACTGCTTCAAGCCATTGGTCTAAATACTGGCCAACAGTCAGTTTGGATGAGGCGAACCCCCGACATACCACCCTCAATCTGCGCGATCAACTCCGCCAACCTGCGCTCAGCATCCTTTTTGGTGCCTTTGATAGTCTCACACTTCTGTCTCCGCTTCCACGTCACGGGGTCGCGGTGAAACTCGATCACGATCGCCCAAGACTTTCCTCTCTTCCTTATGTGACCCCATACCTCTCAGTTTCCCTCCTTGGAGAAATAGCCGGACGGGGCATTTCAAAAGATATCCCCGTCCTGATGGTTTTTCTGCATGCCGAGCTTTTCGATAACGTCACGGCACACCCTTATGAACCTACCTACCCGCACCACTGAAGGAATTATCCCCTGCCGTACATATTCATAGGCGGTAGACCGCTTCAGGCGGAGAATCTTCGCCACAGTCAAGAACACTGGTTCTTCCATCTCTGCTTTTCACCTCCCCAAAAACAAAAAGCACGGGAACAAGTATCCCGCGCCGAAAAGCACCTAAAGACAAAAAAATTTTGTTCATGACACGTTAATGATACAATAAAATTGATAATGATAATGAGAAGGAAAAGGTGGTGAGTCCTTTTGACCTACAAACTACCCGTAACAATCAAGCTGTGTGGCAAGGAATACATCGCCCACTGCGAACCGTTGCGTGCCACTGCTACAGGAGACACCCCAGACGAAGCGTTAAAAAATCTAAAAGAAGCAATAGACGAGATGATCAAAGAGTTCGGAAGTAAAGTGGTATTCCAAGATATCAGCCCAGATGTAGACGTCCGAGTGCTTGAGGTAAGCCTATGAGCAAGTTTCCAGAGTTAAAGTGTAAATGATAACCCGAATCCGTGATAATAACAACTGGGCAGGACCTGCTCTAAC
>JBNATO010000238.1:0-3275 GCA_049701555.1 Thermacetogeniaceae bacterium
CAGCCCTACCCTTTGCGCCAGGTATTCGACCGCTTCCGGGAAGGTGAGGTTGTCCTTTTTCATGATGAATGTAAAGACATTGCCGCCTGTACCGCAGCCAAAACAGTAAAATATCTGCTTTTCAGGCGAAACCGTAAAAGACGGGGTTCTCTCCACATGGAAAGGGCATAAACCCACATAGTTTTTGCCGGTTTTTTTCAATACAACATGCTCAGAGATCACTTCAACTATATCGACTCTGCTGCGGACTTCCTCTATGAAACTCTCCGGCAGAGGATTCCCCATGCTGATCACCCGTTCAGCCCCACCAGGTGCTCATGACACCCTAGTCCGACCACGAAAACGGCAAAAAGTACTTTTCAAAGGTTCTTATCGCATAGCGGTCAGTCATCCCAGCCACATAATCCACTACACACCGCTCGATGCCTTCTATCTCGATCCTCTCCTGAAACTCGGGAGGGAGAAATTCCGGATGCTCTACATAGAAGTGGTAGAGCATCTTTATTATGCGCTTTGCTTTCTCCTCCTCCTGCTTCGCAGCCGAACCGATATAGACATTCTTGAAGAGATAATCCCGCAGGATGTCTGTAGCTCGCTGCACTCTCTCCCCCATAGAGATGGTATCCTTCCCCCAGCTGTTCTCAATGATAGCGGTGACCATAGTGTTGATTCGCGCAGTATGTGACGCTCCAAGCACCTCAATGCTTTCTCGAGGAAGGTCATCCTCCCTGATTATCCCTGCCCGCAGCGCATCATCGATGTCATGGTTGATATAAGCGATCCGATCAGCGATCCTGACTATCTGTCCCTCAAGCGTGGAAGGCATCCCGGGCCCGGTATGGTGCAGGATACCGTCCCGGACCTCCCACGTCAAGTTCAAACCGCCCTTTCCTTCCAGCTTATCCACAACCCTCAGGCTCTGCTCGTTATGGCGAAAACCAGGAGGAAACACCTCATTCAGAGCCTGCTCTCCTGAATGCCCAAACGGGGTATGCCCGAGGTCGTGGCCGAGGGCGATCGCCTCAGTCAGGTCCTCGTTGAGCCTCAGAGCCCGAGCTATCGTCCTGGAGATCTGAGCGACCTCCAGCGTATGAGTGATGCGCGTGCGGTAGTGGTCCCCCTCGGGAGAGATAAAAACTTGCGTCTTATGCATGAGCCGCCTAAAGGCCTTGGAGTGAATGATGCGGTCGCGGTCGCGCTGAAAAGCTGTTCTAACCTCACAAGGCTCTTCCTCTTTCTCCCTGCCACGGCTGCATGCGCTGAGAACTGCATAGGGAGAGAGATATTCCCTTTCTCGCTCCTCAATCTCTTCTCGGATACACCGCAATCCCATGGGAGTTAACCCCCTCTGCGGACTCGCAACCCCTCCGTCGCCCTGGCAACCTCCACAACCCTCTTGGCCAAGATCTCCACCCTCTTGATAGCGTTCTCATCCTTGCTGGCAGGGTTTTGGGCGCAAGCTCCCTGATGGCCACAGTCATACTCCCTCAAACCGTCGCCAACCACGATCATCCCCTGCACCAGCATCAAATCGTGGATCGCTCTCAGAGCGGTCTCCTGGCCACCAAACCGGGCACCCGCTACTGTCACTCCGCCACCAACCACGTTCATCAGGGCCTTTTCCCCTCTGAGCACCCTGGTTTTATCCCAGAATGCCTTCAGCTGTCCAGAGATCGTGCCAAAATAAACCGGGCTCCCGACGATCATCCCATCCGCCTTGCGCATCAATTCGAAAGCATCCCCTAGAGCATTGCCTACCGCACAGCTCCCATCACAGGGGGTGGCGCAGGCATCGCAGAAGGGAGAGTCTAGGCCAACGAGGACGTCAGAGACGTGAATGATCTCGGTATCTGCTCCCATTCTCTCCGCTACAGCGAGCGCTGTCCGCACCAAAAACGCCGTATTTCCTTCCTTATTTGGGCTCCCGTTTATACCTATTATCAACAAAAAGCCACCACCTCCAAAAGAAAAACAAAGGCGTCAGATCTGTATATACTCTCTCCTGAGCCTCATCTCCTTCCATACATTAAAAAAATAAAAAAAGCTGCCCCTACCCATCAACAAATTTCCGGGCAAAGCCACAGCTCAAATAAATATCATTCATCCTTTAATTTTAAAGATGAGGCCAATTGTCTTATCTCTTCCTGTCTCTCTTCAAAATCATGCAAGATCATCCGGTCGATACAAGCAAGAAATTCTTTCACACACTGGGTGCGCAACCGATACAACACCCTCGTCCCTTCATGGCGCGAGGTAACGACTCCCGCATTTTTGAGGATAGCCAGATGCTTGGAAACGGCTGGCTGGTCGTAGCCCAAAGCCTCCACTAAATCGCACACACACCTTTCTTCTTCTGTGTCAAGCTGGTCGATTATTCTGAGCCGCAGCGGGTTAGCCAGCGCCTTGACGATTTTAGCGCGGAGTTCACAGATACCATTATCTGGCATAGCACCTCCCCCTTTCTCAACCGTCATCCATCAACCTCGAAGACTGTTGCATCCGCACGGGATGGCTAAAATGGCAGATGTCACTTCCTCGTAGCAAATTCCGTTTCCCTGATCAGCAAGTACTGGTAAGGAGTGTATCCTTCCTCAGGGTTTGATTGGCTGAAATACCGACAACCCCAGTCCCAACTCGTTTCCTCAGGCTTCATGAGACGGTTGTATTTGATGCAGAAGCATGCCCCGTCATCCCTTGTTTCTACGGCAAGCGAGCATACCCGACAGGTCCTCTCCACGCTGCTCATCCCTTCCCCAGAAAATCAACAGGTCTAATTCTTATATGTTAATATTATCATAGTTAACCCAAAAAGACAATTACGTCGCTATAGCCTCGTTGGAACTCCCCATCCGATACCCGTCCATGTCGAGAGCGACATAAGTAAAGCCACAGGATTTCACCAATTGAGAAACCCGGCGGAACAGATCCATATTCAAAAAACGCGGCATCTCCCGAGAAGGCAGCTCGATCCTCGCAACATCGCCATGGTGCCTCACCCTCACGTTGTCAAACCCCAACGCTGCGAGCTTCTCCTCGGCACACTCTACCATCCTCAGTTTTTCCAAAGATATCGGCTCCCCATAAGGTATCCTCGTAGCCAAACACGGCCTGGCGGGCATATCCCAGTTCCTCAGACCAAGAGCTTTGGCCATCTGGCGAACCTCTTCCTTCTCGATCCCACAATCCAAAAGGGGAGACCTGACCATTTCAAACTCCCGGATGGCTGCAAAGCCGGGACGGTAATCCCGCGTATCAGAGCTGTTGGAGCCCTCCAG
>JBNATO010000239.1:0-3274 GCA_049701555.1 Thermacetogeniaceae bacterium
AAGATCTTCTCAAAACCTCCAACAAGGAGGCGTTTCAGATAAAGCTCGGGAGCAATGCGCAGGTAAAGGTCGATATCCAGAGCGTTATGATGTGTTACGAAAGGACGCGCAGCCGCTCCCCCAGCGATCGGCTGCATCATCGGCGTCTCCACTTCGATAAAACCCCGCTCGTCCAGGAAGCGGCGAATCTCTTTGATCACCCTCGCCCTGGTAAGAAAAACCTCCTTGACGCCGGGATTGACGATGAGATCTAGGTAACGCTGCCTGTAACGGAGGTCTATATCCCTAAGGCCGTGCCATTTCTCCGGCAGAGGTCGCAAGGATTTAGCGAGGATCTGAAAGCTCTTAACTGCTACAGTGATCTCCTGCTTTGAGGTGCGGAAGACAGTGCCCCGAACGCCGATGATGTCTCCGATATCGAGCTTTTTAAACAATTCATAGGCTTCGGGACCGAGCTCATCGTATTTCGCATAGATCTGGATCTTGCCGGAGAAATCCCGCAGATCGGCGAACGTCGCCTTGCCGTGGCCGCGCTTTGCCATCAGCCGCCCGGCGATGACCACCTCTTTTCCCTCAAATTCAGAGAAATTATCTATTATCTCAGAAGCATGATGTTGGACGGGAAATTTCCCTCCAAAAGGCTCGATTCCCGCCCTCCTCAATTCCTCCAGCTTTGCACGTCTGACACTCAATACGTCTTGCGCTTGTTCTTCCTGGATCATGGGCAAAAAAATTCCTCCATCTTCCCCCGTATTTATTTTTTAGGGAGTCTTATCTGCGGATGTTCAGGATCTGGTATTTCAAGACACCGGCAGGAACCTTCACCTCGACGACCTCTCCCACTTTCTTGCCAAGAATTGCCTTGCCCACCGGTGACTCGTTGGATATTTTGTTGGCGGCAGGATCGGCCTCTGCAGAACCGACGATGGTGTACTCGATCTCATCACCGTATTCCAGATCTTTCAAGAGGACCTTCGTACCAATCGAAACGGTATCAGCAGGGGCCTCGTTTGGATCGATGATCCGCGCACGGCGCAACATCTTTTCGAGGGTGATTATTCTTCCCTCGACAAACGCCTGCTCATTCTTCGCCTCCTCATACTCAGAGTTCTCAGAGATATCGCCGAACTCAATGGCCTGCCGTATCCTTTCAGCGATCTCGCGCCTTTTTACAGACTTCAAATAATGCAGCTCTTCCTCCAGCTTCCTGACTCCGTCTCCGGTCAAAAGAACTTCTTTCTCTGGCAATGTGCTCTCTCCCTCAACTCATAAGATTTCAATAAATTCTTTAAAAATCATATGATACCCCATAGCTTTTTATTCGGTCCTGCAGCCGCCATGATGACCACCCCGACCACACAACCCTAACTACAAAAAAGGCGACAGGACACCCTTTCAGATGTCATGCCTGCCTCTTTCAACTTAAAACCCATTAATTTTCGCCTCACCAGCCCAGCGGCCCACCCACAGGGATAGGCCTTCATTCTGTGCTTAGTCGCTATTATATGAAGGCCTTCTCCTTTTGTCAAGATTTAGTTAAACGAAAACTGTGTCGGCCTGCGCCGAGCCTTCTCCGCTGTCTCCCGAATTCTCTCGAGTTCCTCCTGGCTCAAGGCGCGCTCGAAGCTGCGGAACCCGGCGAGTTTAAAACCGTGCTTTTTCCCCAGCCGCGCTATCTCCTCTACCTGCTCCACAGTCAGGTCGCGCCCCAAAGAAAAGTTTTCGCACCTTCCCTCCAAAGCCAGGATCATCGTCTCAGCCATACAGGCGTAAGCTGTCTTGGGAGGAAATCCGAAGTTAAAGTTGAACTCCACATCCCCCGGCACCTCCACAACGCCCCCCTCGATCACGAGCACATCAGGGCGGGCCTCCGCAACCTGCCGCGAGACGTCTCGAGGACGGGCAACATCGCAGACAACCGCCCCGGGCTTAAGGTCTTCAGGCTTGATCACCGTATCGACGGCAGAGGTCACAGTGATCACCACGTCAGCCTTCCTCAAGGCATCGTGGATATCAGTCGTCACGCGCGCCGCCAACCCGGTTTCGTTGAGGATCCTATGGCTCAACCGCTCTAGGCGTGACTTATCACGAGCAACCAGCGTCAAACCGCCGGCCTCACGAGCGATGATCCGAGCGCAGACGCTACCGATGGAACCCGTAGCACCGACCACAGCGACCTCAGCCTCTTCGATCTTTATCCCCATAAACTCTGCCGCCTTCTTCGTGCCCTCAAGCGCTGTCGCCACGGTGAAGCTGTTCCCAGAGGTCACTGCGATATTCAAGTTCTTTGCTACGGTGATCCCGGCGTCCCCGACAACGGATGTCATCGCCCCCAGGCCAACGATCCCTGCGCCGAGCCTTTCGGCTATTTTCCCCGCTTCGATGATGCGCTTCGTCACATACTCCACCGGAAGCTCCAGCATCAGGCGGGATGTGAGCGGGCAGATGATAAACCATCCCTCAGTCTCCCCATATGGGGACCTCACGCCGCGGATCTCCGAGGCCTTATAAGCGGGAAAGCGGCTGACGATCCACTCTGTCAGGTTGCCGGGCAAGAAACGGAAAAATCTTAGCCTTTTTGTGATATCCTCGAGATCAATGGGGTGAATTATAAAACCGAACCTTACCATCTCCGACTCCTCTTCCGGCGAGGTTTATAATACAAACTTTTCGCCCTGCAGATATTCCACTCTCGGCTTAAAGCCCAATTTCTCAAGGAGCTCGATGTATTCCTCCGGCTTGATCTCCTCCGGCCTCTTGCCGATCAGGCTGACCAGAACCCCCTCCAAAACATTCGTTCCAAACGACCTACCCTGCATCTCCGGAGTCGTCGTCACCAGCACAGCAACCCCTCGCTCGCGGAGAAGCTCCACATCCTCTGCCGTAACCGTGTTGGTGATGATCACCTTCCCCGGCAGCTTCGGAGGCATATACCTCCGGATGAAATGGAAATCGCCTGCAATGATGTCAGCAGCCAAGTAATACTTCTCATACTTGGAGGTCACAGTCTCTTGTTCCTTGCCCGTGGGATAGAGGTACTTGAAGGGAAGCTGGCTGATTATAGGAAGCAAAAGGGCTGCCAGAAAGCGCAGAGTCGATAATGAGCGTATAGGAATAGGTATTCCTATCGAAAAGATGAGGTCTCCGATGATCATTCTGCAACCGGCTTCGTCCAAGGCCTCGGCGAGACCAAATCGATCCACTCCAGAAACCAACAGAGCGGTCTTCCCAGCAAACCTCCAACCCAACTCCCTTTCTAGATAGGGAACCACGT
>JBNATO010000240.1:0-3258 GCA_049701555.1 Thermacetogeniaceae bacterium
TACCCTGACAAATTCACAGACGAGTTCTACCTGACATTTTCACTGACGCTTGACATCAACCCGCTTTATTTTCTTTTTGTGGTGCTAACACGGATGTCGAAAAAAGTTTCCACGAAACAACCCTAAATAACATTTTTCCTGTGGACAATGTGGATAACTCTGTTTATAACCTGTGTTTTATCAAAAAACCGATGTGGATTGATCTGTGGACGAAGAAAAATATGTCAAAATAACAGCTACTTAGCGCAATCATGTCGCCATGCTCAGCAAAATGCGTCGAACCCTGAAGCAAAAGATGAACAGCTATACCACCCCTCCGTTTTTCTTGATGATCTCCACAGCCTCATCAACCCTCTCCTCAGGGACAACAAGAGCAAGGAGGTAAGCCCTTCCCCCTGCCGTACCATAACCTCGGCCTCCATAGCCGCTGGCAGAAGGGTCTGCAGCCAACAGCACGCGCCCCGAGTCGCCGAGGGCCTCAGCTGTGCCCTTTGAATAAACGGTTAGACCCGCCAACGATGTGGCGTTGTTGATCGGATTGTTTAGATGAGCATCAGACTCCACACCGTAGCGGGAGACTCTATCGATCTGAATATCTTGAAATCCTGCCCGCCTCAGCTCCTCAGCAGCTTCCTGCGCTGCGGCGGAATTAGGAAAATAAGAGAGGATGCCCCTCTCTCCCGATTCCAAGCGCGGCATACCGCAAAACACCCCTTCAGTGGCGCGTCCTCGACTGAACCAGCTTCACCATCATATTAGCCAGCGCCTGCTTTTCTTCATCAGTGCCGATCTCCCACAGCGATTTCAGCAGCTTATTCTCAGGAATATCAGGCTGAACATTCCTCGCCAGATAATCGCCGAGCATCACGGCAGAATCCGTTATCTGCTCCCCCGACAGGCCTGCTGCTTTCCCCTTAGCCAGAGCGGTCGCCAGAGTATCAAGCCACTGGTCAAAAGAACGGATCTCCACAAAAAGCACCTCCCGCTGTTTTTGTTTAGTTTTTGAAAGAGGCGCCACCTTTATGCAGAAACATGCAAGAACATAGCTAACAGCAAAAGAAGGGTAACAGCCTGTCATGGCAAAGTATAAAGCTTGAGGAGGATCGACACATGCAAAAGGTCGAAAGGCGCCTGCTTTACACTCCGGGAGCATGCCCTCAGATCGTCGTGGCAGCACCTCATCACGGGACTGTGGAGGGTTCAGACTGCTACACCAAAGAAGTTGCTGAACTGCTGGCCGCAAGGCTCAGCGCCACCCTCTTGGTGGCTGAAAACATCCGGCCGCTGGTAGATCTCAACAAACATCCGGAAATTGCCGCAATTCCGTCGCTGCGCCACCTCTGCCATGCCTACCAGGAGTACGCCTTGGCTCCACAGGTAGAGCTTTTCCTGGAAATTCATAGCCATGTCAACGGCCGCTACGACCTCGAAATCTCCTGCGGCTACACCTTCGACCAATCATCTCCCTTCGACGGCGAATTCAAGCAAAAGCTAGCGCTCATGCGCCAAAAACTGCGGAGCGAAATCCTTCAGAATTGGTCGAGCGACCTTCCGCTCCCGGCACCAACCCTAGGAGTCTATCCCTTTGACGCGGATGTCCACATGAAGGCTACCAAAACCCACCTTTTTCAGCAGATCAGGGAGCTTCAGAAAAAAGGAAGGAAGATCTTCGGACTCCACATCGAGATCTTCCGCGACTATAAGATAGATGACCCTAAGTCCCCCTTCTATCCCTGCCAGAAGGCTCTCGTGAAGGCCCTCGAAAAAAGCCTCAGGGGAACATTCACCAGCTGAAAAGCCGGTAAAAAAAATTCGCTCCTGCCGGCATCTCGCGCCCTCTTTACTCGAACATTTGTTCGATTTATAATAGAAGACACCAGCACGTTTGTTTGGTGATCTCCATGGAACGAATCATTCTCTTGGCAGACATGAACTCCTTCTTCGCCAGTGTCCACCAAGCGGTTGACCCCAGCCTCAAAGGTAAACCGGTCATCGTGGCCGGAGACCCAAAAAAAAGGCGCGGGATCGTCCTGGCAGCGAGCTACGAAGCCAAGCAGAAGGGAGTCAAGACAGGGATGGGGGTCTGGGAGGCACGGCGGGCATGCCCCGATGGGGTCTTCATCCAACCCCAATACCCTCTCTATGTCGATTTCTCTCTGCGCATCCTGGAGATCATGCGCCAATTCACTCCGCTGGTGGAACCTTTCTCCATCGATGAGGCCTTCCTCGATATCTCCGGCTCCATCAAGCTCTTCGGCTCGGCATTGGAAATCGCCCGCAGGCTGAAGAAGAGGATCCTCGATGAAACAGGGATAACGTGCAGCGTCGGGATCGGCCCAAACAAACTGCTGGCTAAAATGGCCGCCGAACTCCAAAAGCCGGACGGGCTCGTAAGACTCGGAAAAGAAGATGTGCCCTTCCTCCTCTGGCCGCTTCCAGTGAGGGAGCTCTTCGGAGTGGGAAGCGCTTACGAAAAACACCTGAAAAAGCTCAACATCCACACAATCGGGGACCTGGCGAAATACCCGCCGGAGCTGCTCAGGCGCAAGTTCGGAATCTACGGAACCGTCCTCTGGTGCTTCGCTAACGGGATGGACTCCACCCCCGTAGACCCGGAGAGCCTGAACAACCCCAAAAGCATCGGGCATCAGATCACCCTCCCCCGCGACTACAGAGGAGAGGAGATCAAAACTGCGATCCTAGAGCTCTCGGATCTCGTGGCTTACCGCCTCAGAGCAGGAGGGTACAAGGGGAAAATAGTCGCTCTAACCCTGAGGGACACCAGGCTGGAGTGGCTATCGCGAAGGCGCACCCTCCCCTGCTATACCGACCTGGCCTCCGACATCTCCCAGGCAGCGCTTTCCCTCTTAGAGCAACACTGGCCGTCTCACAAGCCGGTGCGGCTCGTAGGGGTGAGCCTCGCCGGGCTGATCCCCAACAGGCTGAAACAGCTGAGCCTCTTCGGAGAAAAAGAGAAGATCGAAAAAGTGGAAAAAGCATGCGACTACATCAAGGACAGGCATGGAAAAGGAGCGATCTTCAGGGCTGTTTCCCTCATCAACGGAAGGCTGGAACTCGTCAAAGACTAATCAAGGATCATCTCCTTCAGCCTCTTCAGGCTTTGAAATTGGGCAGCAAAAGCGGCATCAGCTTCGCTTATGAGATAGACCCCGGTAGATCCACTCAGCATTTTGGCAATGCCTTCAAAGTCGATGGACCCCATTCCAGGGAGAGAATGGCTGTCGCTCTTTCCATCGT
>JBNATO010000241.1:0-3254 GCA_049701555.1 Thermacetogeniaceae bacterium
GCGAGATTTTGAGCGATGCTAGGAATTATTGTGGCTCGTTTGTCACGGATTTAGGGAGGAGATAAAAATGCTGGGAAAAAGGCGCCGGCCCCTTGCGGAAGTCACGCAGGAGCTGGTGGCAGCAGCCACCGGCAGAATTCCCGCTGACACAGTGATCAGAGGGGGAAGAGTTGTCAATGTGTTCACCGGCGAGATCCTCCCCTGGGACATCGCCATCAAGGGGGAGAGGATCTGCAGCGTCGGCGATGTCAGCCACACCATTGGGCCTTCCACTGAGGTGATCGATGCCTCAGGCTACTACCTCTGCCCAGGCTTTCTCGACGGCCACGTGCATGTCGAAAGCAGCATGGTCAGCATCACACAGTTTGCCCGAGCCGTTCTGCCGCTCGGAACGACGGGGATCTTCATGGACCCTCACGAGATCGCCAACGTTTTGGGGATCGACGGAGTGCGCCTGATGCTGGAAGAGGGGCTGCAGTTGCCTCTGAAGGTGATGGCGACAATGCCATCCTGCGTCCCGGCAGCTCCCGGCTTTGAGGACGCGGGTGCTGCCTTCGGCCCGGAAGAGATCGCTGCGGCCATGCAGTGGCCGGGCATCTGCGGACTCGGGGAGATGATGAACTTCCCCGGCGTGCTGGCCGGCGCCCCGGAGGTACACGGTGAGCTGCGGGCAACCCTGGAGGCAGGGAAGCCGATCACTGGCCACTACTCCATGCCCGGCGATTTTCAGGGGATCGCCGCCTACGCCGCAGCAGGGATCAGGTCCGACCACGAAGCCATCCTCAAGGAAGATGCCCTGAACAGGATGCGCCTGGGGATCTACGCCAAGATGCGTGAGGGCTCCGCCTGGCACGATGTTGCGGCAACCGTAAAAAGCCTGACAGAAACAGGTATCGACAGCCGCAGGGCGATCCTGGTGAGCGACGACGTCCATCCCGAGACCATCCTCACCACAGGCCACCTGAACCATGTGGTGCGCCGGGCGATCAGCGAGGGGCTGAGCCCGATCCGAGCGATCCAGGCGGTGACCATCAACACAGCAGAGTGCTTCAGGGTCGACCACGAGCTGGGAGCGATCGCCCCTGGACGCTTCGCGGACATCCTCTTCCTCAAGGACCTGGCGAGAGTGAAAGTCGACAAGGTGATGGTCGACGGCAAGATCATCGCTGCCGGCGGCAAGCTCCTTATAGATCTCCCTGACTTCGCCTATCCCGATTTCGCCCGCAACTCCGTCCACCTGAGGGAGCCCCTGAAGCCGGAGCATTTCCGGATCGCTGCCCCTGCCGGGAAATCCAGCGTAAAGGTCAGGGCGATGGGGGTGATCGAGGCCAGCGTTTTGACCAGGCATCTGACGGTGGAAGTCCCTGTGGTTGATGGAAGGCTGGAGGCCTCACCAGCCCATGACCTGGCCAAGGCAGCTGTCATAGAGCGCCACGGGAGAAACGGAGGCATAGGCCTGGGCTTCGTGAAGGGCTTCGGCTTCCAGGGGGGAGCTGTGGCCTCGACCGTCGCCCACGACAGCCACAACCTGCTGATCGTCGGGATGAACGACGAGGACATGGCTCTGGCAGGCAACGCCCTTGCGGAATGCGGAGGCGGCATGGTCGCCGTCCGGGACGGCAAGGTGCTGGCCCTGCTCCCACTGCCGATCGCCGGTTTGATGTCGGACAGGCCGGTGGAAGAGGTGGCTGGTCAGGTCGAAAAGCTGCGCCGAGCCTGGGAAGCCCTGGGCTGCCATCTGGTCTCTCCTTTCATGACCATGGCCTTGCTCTCCCTGCCTGTACTGCCCGAACTGCGCCTGACCAACCGGGGATTGGTAGATACGGTAGAGTTCAAGTTTGTAGACTTAATCGCAAGTTAAAGAGCAGGGGAGAACATCCCCTGCTCTTTATGATTACCATTTCTTCTGAATCACCATTGCTTTTTCGTCCATAACTCACCAGGCTCAGATTTGCTGTGCTTCAACCGAGGCCAAAATCACCTGCGGAGCCTCTTCACGCTCAGCGACTCGCCGTCGCTGACGAAGACAACAGTACCATCCCTGTCCGTCCGGTAGACCTTGACACCCGCTGCAGCCAGCTTTGCCAGGGTTTCCCTGTGGGGATGGCCGTAGTCGTTCCCCGCCCCGACACAGATCACAGCGTACTTTGGAGAAACTGCCTCCAGAAACGCCCATGACGTTGAGCTCGAACTCCCGTGATGTCCGACCTTGAGCACATCGGCCTTGAGGTCGGCGCCTGAGGCGAGC
Organism: Thermacetogeniaceae bacterium; assembly: GCA_049701555.1. Taxonomy (GTDB): domain Bacteria; phylum Bacillota; class DSM-12270; order Thermacetogeniales; family Thermacetogeniaceae; genus JBNATO01. The sequence continues at coordinate 2,249 of JBNATO010000241.1, forward strand.
ATCTCCAGCTCTGATTCGGCCTGGGCGTCCCCGGTCAACAGGAAGGAGGTGTTTCCGTAGCTGACCTTGAGCACAGCCGACCAGTCGTTGAGCTCTTCGTAGCGTAATCTGCAAGGAGCCAAGAAGCTGGCTTTCAGCCCGTCCTCATCTAGAACAGCTAAGCCCGCTCTGGCAGGAGTGATCTTCAGGCCTTTAGCCCGGAGGGAGCGGAGCAGGTTCTCAAAGCTCTCCGTGTTCGCCGTCACGCGGGGCATGTAGACCTTGCCGATCTCAAACGCCCGAACGACCTCATCCATCCCGCCGATGTGGTCGGCATGGGGATGAGTGGCCACAAGGTAATCGATCCTTTTGACTCCTTCTCTCTGGAGATAAGACACCACCTCGGAGCCAGCCTCGTCCGGCCCGGCGTCAACAAGCATCGTCCGGCCATCTGGAAGCTGGAGCAGAATCGAATCACCCTGCCCGACGTCGATGAAATGCACGACCAGCCTGGCAGGGGCAGCAGCAGGTTGCTTCTCCTGATCGGCGGCCTGGGAATTCGGCGCCGTCTCGACAGCCTTGGGCTGAGCAACAGAATGCTCTTTCGTGGCCGCATGGCTCCCGCAGCCTACAAGGACAAGGATCAAAAGGAAAACAAGAATCAGGAACAAAAGCGATCTCCATTTATTCTTTGAACTCATCAGCGAACATCTCCCTTGTTCCATTCTTCTTGCCCCAGAGCTAATTTTTAAAATTTCAAAAGCCCTGTCACTCTTCAAACAGCTCGTCCGCAAGCCTCTCGATCGTTTTTTCCCTGGCCTTTGTGGCCTCCTGGTCGACAGTCACGCTGATCCTGATCACGCTCCCTTCCCCCACTTCCCTCGGCAAGAGAGAGCGCGGGAGGTTAAACGTCCTTCCCTTGTACTCCACAACAGCCCACTCGCCCTCAAACCTGTCGATGACCAGCAATTTTACGCTCCTCCCTTCTATGAGACGCCTCAACTCTACAATTCACACCGATTCAGCC
>JBNATO010000242.1:0-3242 GCA_049701555.1 Thermacetogeniaceae bacterium
AGCACCCCCTCACGGATGTCGGTATCCAGCGCTTCCTCGAGGACTGGGAAAAATTCAAGGAAAAGCAGCATAAACTTACACAGTAGAAGGGTTCTGCATGCCTGGCCGCGGCCCCACCTCTCAGCGACGGGGCCGCGGCGGGATGTTGCGTCAGAGGCCTTGACCGGCTGCCCAGGAGATGCTAAGATCTGAAGAGCAGGAAGAGACTGTCCTACCTTGAGAAATCGCCTACAGCGCGATCACCCTCCAGGTGTCCGCTCGTTGTTGTTGTTTCCTGAGAGTCCCTTTGAATTTAAATTTTTTATTTATCGATTTCGAGTGCTTTTCGAGCGCTTTTGAGAGACCTGAGACGGCTGCAAGACCTCGAAAACTTCTGTCAAGAGGAGGATGTGCTTGAACGCTGCGGAGTTAGAACAAAAAACAATGCCTGAGCTCTGGAAGATCGCTAGGGAGCTGGAGATCAGCGGCTTTTCGCGCCTCAAGAAGAAAGAGCTGATCCACGAGATCCTGAGGGTTCAGGCTGAGAAGGAAGGTCTCCAGTTCTCGCAAGGGGTGCTGGAGATTCTCCCCGATGGCTACGGGTTTCTCCGCCCCTCGGTCTTCGTGCCCAGCCAGGAGGACATCTATGTCTCGCCGTCGCAGATCAGGCGCTTTAACCTGAGGACGGGCGACAAGGTTGCAGGGCAGGTGCGGGCTCCGAAGGAGAACGAGAGGTTTTACGCCCTCCTGCGCGTCGAGAGCGTCAACGGCTACCCGCCTGAGGAGGCCGCGGCGAGGCAGCACTTCGACACCCTGACGCCGATCTTCCCCAACGAGAGGCTCACCCTGGAGACCCCTGACGGGGATATCTCCTGCCGCATCATCGACCTGATCGCCCCCCTGGGGATGGGCCAGCGAGGGCTGATCGTCGCCCCGCCCAAGGCCGGAAAGACTTTCCTTCTGAAGAAGATCGCCAACGCCATCACCACCAACTACCCGGACATCGACCTGATGGTCTTGCTCATCGATGAGCGCCCCGAAGAGGTCACGGACATGCAGCGCTCGGTGAAGGGCGAGGTGATCGCCTCGACATTCGACGAGCTCCCGGAAAACCACGTGCGGGTCTCGGAGCTGGTGCTGGAGCGCGCCAAGCGGCTTGTGGAGCACAAGCGGAATGTGGTGATCCTCCTGGACAGCATCACCCGCCTCGCCAGGGCGTATAACCTCGTCGTCCCTCCCTCTGGCAGGACGCTCTCCGGGGGGGTAGACCCCACAGCCCTGCACAAGCCGAAGCGCTTCTTCGGAGCTGCCCGGAAGGTCGAGGAGGGCGGGAGCCTGACGATCGTGGCGACAGCGCTTGTGGAGACGGGCAGCAGGATGGATGAGGTGATCTTCGAGGAGTTCAAGGGAACGGGGAACATGGAGCTGGTGCTCGACAGAAAGCTGGCGGAGAAGAGGATCTTCCCGGCGATCGACGTGAAAAGGTCGGGGACGCGGCGGGAAGAGCTGCTCCTCAGCAAGGAGGAGCTGGAGCTCGTCTGGAACCTGCGGAGGATGTTTGCCTCTTACGGCACCAGCGAGGCCATCGAGATGCTGATCGACGCCATGAAGAAGACCAAGGCCAACGCCGACCTCTTGCGCGCCCTGCCGCAGCTTTTCAGGGACTAGCCGGCTCCCGCATTTTTTCTTTTGGAGGCGAGGAAGGCCTCGATCCTATAGGAGTCGATCAGGGATCTGCACGAACTCGAAGGAGCAGTAGCCCCGCTTGACGTTCTGTGCCCATAGGGGGTCGACGATCTCGTAGTTTGTGGAGTGTGCCAGCACCTTCTGCCCGGCGTCTACGAGGATCAGAGCGTTCCAAGAAGCTCGGCTGAGAGGTTAAGGGCAGGCTTTTCTTGTCGGCAAAAAGAGCTGGAGATCCTAGAAAATCGCTGAGGACAGGCTCCTACGGGTGATTATCGCTGGCTTATGTGCGATTGGGGCAGCAGAGGATGTCTGACGCTGTTTGTAATATTGGGAGCTATGGAATAGAATAACAGCAAAAATAGTCAATTGTTTTTCCCTTTTTGTTTGGCCAATAATTTGGTCTTTTGGGTATCGAGCGATCGGGGTTCTGTTCGACGACCTCTCCGGAAAGGGGGGAGGAGAGCGTTCGGGTTGGAGTTGGCTGGTGATGCATTGGAGCACCAGCGATGAGCTCGGGAAAATAGAGCGTTGGGGGTGAGTTGATTGGCAAAGATGTTCAACCTGGACTTTGCCAAGAGGTTTTTAGGGGAGAAGATACTGGAGCAGGTCTTGAACTATATCGAGGGGGATCCTGAGGCGAACATCCCGCGCCTTCTGCGGCTGTTCGAGACGATCGCCAGGGCTCCAGGCCACAAGGAGTCTGTGCAGAGCGCCCGCGAGGCCTTTGAGAACGACCCTGTTATGAGGAAGTACCTGATCGGGCTCTTCACCGATCTCGACCCTGGCGTGCGCAAGAAGATGGTCTGCAACACGATCATCAACGCCATTCTGCTGGGGAGGCAGCGGCAGATCCAGGTCGAAGAGAAGGAGGGGATCCATGTCCCCTTCACCTTCCTGATCGACCCGACGAGCGCCTGCAACCTGAGGTGCGTCGGCTGCTGGGCGGGGGCGTACGCCAAGCACGACGAGATGGAGCCTGAGCTCTTGGACAGGATCCTGACGGAGGCCAAGGAGCTGGGGATCTACGCCATAGTGATGTCGGGCGGAGAGCCCTTCGTCTACCCGCACCTTTTCGAGATCGCCGAGAAGCACAACGACATGGTCTTCATGCTCTACACCAACGGCACCAGGATCGACGAGAAGGCTGCGGACAAGCTCCGGGAGCTCGGGAACATGTCTCCGGCGATCAGCATCGAAGGTTGGGAGGAGCGCACCGACAGGCGGAGGGGGAAGGGTGTCTTCAAGAGGATCACCCAGGCGATGGACTACCTCAGAGAGCGGGGAGTATTGTTCGGGGCTTCGATCACCGTCACCAGGGAGAACGCCGAGGAGATCGCCAGCGACGAGTTCATCGATTTCCTGATCGAAAAAGGGGTCAAGTATGTGTGGACGTTCCACTACATTCCCATCGGGAGCGAGCCCAACCTCGACCTGATGGTGCTCCCCGAGCAGCGGGCGTGGCTTGTCGATAGGATCTACCAGCTGCGGAGCGAAAAGCCGATAGCGATCATCGATTTCTGGAACGACGGCGCCTTGATCGACGGCTGCATCGCCGGCGGGAGGTGCTACTTCCACAT
>JBNATO010000243.1:0-3241 GCA_049701555.1 Thermacetogeniaceae bacterium
CTGTGGCAGCTACGGTGATGGAATTGCGGTTGATTATCAAGCGGGAATGGAAGCCTTATTAACAACCATACTTCCATTTAGCTTAACAGAGGTAAATGAAGTGTGGTGTTATCCAGGTATTCTGGCTGGTTTTGCCTGCGGCAGCTTCCACAAAGCAATTCTTGATGAAGAGATGATAAGGTATTCTAATCGAATGCTCCAGGGGGTTGAAATGACGATTGACCCCAGACTTCCAGAACTTCTTGCCGCCGGACAGGAAACCCGAAATTTTCTCAGTATTGGATCCATGGATACGTACCGGCGGAATAATTATCTGACCAGAATCTTCGATAAAAGAGGGATTGCACAAAGGGGTAATGCCGAAAAGAATGATCTTACCTTTAAAGTTCAGCAAGCTTTAGAAAGCAGGATAGCTGCTTATCAGTTACCAGAACGCAGTGCTGAACAGAAAAAATTATTACAGCCGTATTTACCATCACAATGTCAGTATAGATAAATAATGGTGTTTAATGCATGTCTTTTTTCCTTCGGTGACAAAAGTTCAAACACATGTGAAACAAGTAGGTGGAATAGAAGAGAGAAGGATGTAATAGACAAAAGGGTGCGGGGACCATTATCCTAGGTTTTGGAAAAGAAACACAAAGATAGAATCCTCGCTGGGGGAAAGCGAAGCTGACAGTTTTTTAAAAGGTGAAGGGTTTGAGGTATCAGATTCGTCAGTAGGGAGATTTTTATTCAATATGGTAGTAGTGGATCTATGCTGATTTTAAGATATCTTGCAAGGAGTAATGGAGCAAGCTGTTCTGTTTACTGCCGAGGTTTATAATCTAGTTAGGCCACACCAAAGCCTGGGATATATGAGCTCTGCCTAGTTCTTGCAACAATATGCCTCCTCGTAGTGTTTTACATGTATTGAACTAGTACATTGCCTTGACGAGGTTGGTGAGAAAAGATAAAATATTGCATAGGATCGGGATGTAGCTCAGCTTGGGTAGAGCGCACGGTTCGGGACCGTGAGGTCGCTGGTTCAAATCCAGTCATCCCGACCATTTTTATTGGCGAGGAACTTCCAAAGAGAGCCGGGATGCCTTTCCCGGCTTTATCTTCGCGGATACCCATCAAAACGGCCCTCTGTTTTCACCACCCTTGTCCAGCAGCTAGCATTTGTGTTAAACTTTCTACCAAAGAAATCCATAAACCATTAGAACGGAGGAAACGGGTTGTTTACCACATTTTTGTTTGACCTCGATGGCACTTTGGTCCCGATGGATATGGAAGAATTCATAGCTGCTTACTTCCAGGCTGTAGCTTCCAAATTCGCTCGGATCATCGACCCAGACAAGCTGGTCAAAGGGATTTGGGAATCGACGATGGCGATGGTCAACAACCTGGATCCCCAGAAGACGAATAAGGAGATCTTTTGGTCGCATTTTTCGCCGCGGATCGGCCTACCTTCAGATGTGCTTGTAGGGTTGTTTGATGAATTTTATGCCAACGATTTTCCCAATATAAAAAGGGTGGCCAGACCTAATCCCCTGGCACGCCCGCTCCTTGAGCAACTCATCAGAAATGGGCATCGTGTGGTGATCGCTACAAACCCGATCTTTCCTGAAAATGCCATTAGAGAGCGGCTGAACTGGGTTGATATCGGCGATCTACCATATGAGCTGATCACTGCCTATGAAAACATGCACTTTTGCAAGCCTAGGATAGAGTACTACGAAGAAATCCTTGCCTGTTTGAATGTGAGGCCTGAGGAATGCCTTATGGTCGGCAACGATGTGGAGGAAGACCTGATCTGCCGAAAACTCGGTATAAAGACCTTCCTTGTAGAAGATTGGCTTCTTAATCCCAAGAATCTTCCGATTGAGACTGACTACCGTGGCTCGTTCAAAGAACTGGCGGATTTCCTATGTGATCTGGTCAAGCCCTAGGGAGGCTTATTATTTTGCAGATTGTTCGAATGACCGCAGTTGGTTGGTTCTCAATCCATTTCAGAGAAAGGAGATGAGAACTGGAATGGTTTATGCTGTGGTCATGGCTGGGGGAGTTGGCCAGAGGTTCTGGCCGAGAAGCAGGCAGGGAATGCCGAAACAGTTTTTAAGCCTTGTTGGAGAAAAGACAATGCTTCAGAGAACAGTGGGCAGACTCAGGGGTTTTGTCGAACCTCAACAGATCTTTATAATCACCGCAGCGATTTACAGGGACCTAGTTCTTCAGCAAGTCCCAGAGATTCCTGGCGAAAACATCATCATTGAACCATTTGGGCGTGACACTGCAGCCGCAGTCGGTTTAGCTGCGATAACAGTGGCCGAACGCGACCCTCATGCTGTGATGGTAGTTCTCCCGGCTGACCATTTCATTGCCGATGAGGAGCGTTTCCAGAGCATTTTAAAGGGCGCCGTGGCTGCTGCTGAGGATGGCAAGTACCTGGTCACTATAGGGATAACGCCGAGCCGCCCGGAGACCGGCTTTGGCTACATTGCGAAGGGGAAGTTGCATGGAATATTTGCCGGCGTGCCAGCCTATGTGGCTGAGGGGTTCACCGAGAAGCCGGATCAGGAGCGTGCTCGCCAATATCTCGCCAGCGGCAATTATCTTTGGAACAGCGGGATGTTTGTGTGGAGGGCCGACCTGATATTGAGAAAGATCGAGGAGCATATGCCGGAGCTTTACGCTGGACTGAAGAGGATTCAGGAGGCCATGGGTTCAGAGAACTACCAAGAGGTTTTGAGTGAGGTTTACTCAAAGCTTCCCAAGATTTCTATAGATTATGGTGTAATGGAAAAGGCAGGGAATGTTTTAGTTTTACCGGGCAACTTCGGTTGGGATGATGTTGGCTCCTGGACAGCCCTTGAAGCCTATAAAGCGAAGGATGTTAACGGAAACATTCTTGAAGGAAAGGGGGTTTTGGTTGATACCCAAAACACGCTGGTCTTTTCGTCTGAGAAGGTTGTGGCGACGCTCGGGGTGAAAGACTTGATCGTAGTGGTAGGAGGAGACAGCGTGCTCGTTTGCCATAAGAAAAAGGCTCAGGAGATAAAGAAGGTAATCAATGCTCTTCAGGAAAAGGGGTATCAAGAAATACTATGATGGTGAATCCGTTGATCTTCCGTCAATACGATATCAGAGGTAATGCAGAAGAGGATTTGACAGATGAGGTAGTGGAGCTCTTAGGAAAGGCTTTTGGGACGTATGTCCAGGAGCATGGTTCGAGGGATGTGGTTGTTGGCCGTGATAA
>JBNATO010000244.1:0-3232 GCA_049701555.1 Thermacetogeniaceae bacterium
AAAACATCCCCCTCCTTGATCACATCGGAGGCGGTAGGCGAAACGACAATTTCCTTTTCCCGCTTTATGGCTAAAACAGCTATCCCGTAATTTGCCCTTAAATCGGCTTCCCCGAGAGAAAGGCCGACTAATTTCCTAGGGGCCTGTATTTCCACGATGCTGTATTCAGACGACAGCTGAATATGGTCAATCACATTTGATGAAACCAAATAGTGAGCCACCCGTACTCCCATATCGCGCTCCGGATAGACCACCTTGTCGGCGCCGACTCTCTCCAGCACTTTGCCGTGGAGATCATTTGCGGCCTTGGCGACGACGTACTTGACTCCCAGCTCCTTGAGCTCTAAAGTCACGAGGATGCTGGCTTCCAGATCATTACCAATCCCGACAATGACCACGTCGAAGTTTCTGATCCCCAGCTTCTTCAGGGCGTCAATATCCAAAGCATCAAGCTGAACAGCGTGAGTCACTTCGTTCATGATCGCCTCGATTTCCTGCTCGTCCTTATCTATCGCCAGGACCTCGTAGCCCATCTTGTGCAAAGTCCGGGCGACGCTACCGCCAAACCGACCAACACCGATCACTGCAAATTGCTTTTTCATCTTTTAATTCGTTCCTCCTAGCCAACAATGATCTTTTCCTCTGGATAATGGTAATTTCTCAATTGCCGCTGCTGCCAGATGGCCAGCATCACGGTCAGCGGGCCTACCCTCCCTGCAAACATGGTCAAGATAATCAACACGCGCCCGATGTCGCTCAAGTGAGGGGTTAAACCCATACTCAAACCCACAGTTCCGAAAGCCGAAACTGTTTCAAACAAAACCGTCAAAAAATTGGCTTTCTCAGTAAAGGTCAAGCACATCGTGACCACAATCACTAAAGCTGCCGCCCATAATGTAATAGCCAATGATCTAAGAACAGCATCCTTTGGAAGGCGGCGGCCAAACACCTCAATATCAGCCCTTCCCGTCACAACCGACCACGCCGCCAGAACCAAGGTTCCAAACGTCGTCGTCTTGATCCCGCCGCCGGTTCCGCCTGGAGACGCTCCAATAAACATCAGAATGACGATCAAAAACTGAGCGGCCTGAGTCAAGGCTCCGATATTCAGAGTGTTATAGCCAGCAGTGCGCGGGGTCACTGCTTGGAAAAAGGCTGCCAAAACGGAACCCAATGGGCTCAGGTGCCGCAAGGAGTTTTTTGACTCTAACAGCCAGATCAGAGTTGTCCCGGCAGCAACCAGAATCGCCGTCAGGGTTATTGCTAATTTTGAGTGCAACGACAGCCGGGAAAACCGCCGCTGACGAATGACATCACCTAAAACTACAAATCCCAATCCGCCCAGGATGATAAGCGCAGGAACGGTCAACGACACAACCGGGTCTTCGACATAGTGCGTCAGGCTGGAAAACGGGCCGTACACCGGGCCAAACAGGTCAAACCCTGCATTACAGAAGGCAGATATGCTGTGGAAAAACCCATAGTAGATCCCTTTTAATATGCCGAGATCGTAGGCAAAGCGAATCGATAAAACAATCGCCCCAAGCCCCTCGATCACCATAGTCATGATTACGATGTTCTTGACCAGGCGGACAACCCCTTCTAGGCTCAGAACATTCAAAGCCTCTTGGATGATCAAGCGCTCACGGAGATTGATCTTTTTGCCAAAAACCAGGGCAAAAAGGGTGGTCAAGGTCATGATCCCCAGCCCGCCTGCCTGGATCAATCCCAAGATGACCAACTGACCGAACAAAGAATAGTGCGTCCCTGTATCGACCACCACCAATCCTGTCACACAGACTGCCGAAGTGGCAGTAAACAAAGCCGTAAGAAAAGGGGTGGACTGGCCGTTTCGCGCGGCTATCGGCAAAGTCAAAAGCAGCGCTCCAAAAAGTATCAAACCGGCAAAACCCAAAACCAATATCTTTGCAGGGGTACAACTCTCCAAAAGCTTTTTTAAGATCTTATAGCTGTAGCGCTTCCACTGGACTCCGTTGGCATACTGCTGGCCGAAAACTAGCCGGTCCACAAAGGTTTGCCTCCTTGATTTTTAGCCGAATAAGCTAAAGAAAAACGATCACGTTTCAATATCTCACCAAAATAGATTTGCGTCAAGATCTTAGTCAGGTGCACCTATCTGCATCAAAACCCAATAGATAACATGGCTCACATCCGCATCTGCTATTACGCCCTTTAGAGCATTTTTAGAGCATTTTGCTCTCCTTTTTACCCATCGATGATGTAAGGCCTTAAAAGCAAGGCTATTCTGTGGGCAGCATCGGGTTTCTTCAGGCGAGAGGCAGCTTCCCGCATCCTCTCTCGAAGGGAAGGCTCAGTCAGCAGGCGCTCCAGAGCCTCCGCCAACTCCCCAATTGTCGCAGGAGCGAGAGCTGCCCCCCTTTTTACCATAAAATCCCTGTTATCCTCTTCTTGGCAGGGAAGCGGCTTGTAGATGATCATAGGCAGCTCCGCAGCCAGAGCCTCGCTCACCGTGATCCCTCCGCCCTTGGAGATCAGACACGTGGCTGCCCTCATAAACTCGGGGACCTGCCTGGAGTAGCCAAGCACCAGAACCCTGTTGCGGCCATTTCTGACTGAACTGCGCAGAGCAAGGCGCACCCCGGGATGATTCACCCCCAGAACAACAGCCACGAGAGGCAAGGGGAACTCCGCCAGCAACCTGCAGATGCTGGGGAGTTCCCCTCTGAAGCCGGTAGCGCCGTTGAGGACGAGCACGAGAGGCGACCCTTTCTCCCCTTCAGGGGAAAGACCCGGCAGCAGGGCTCCTACGCCAAGGCTACGGCCTTCCCCGAAACGGGGGTCAATGGGGATTCCTGTAACTTTAATCCTCGATCTGGGAACCCCTACCTTAGCCATGGCCTCAGCCACGGAATCATCGGCGACGATGTAGAGGTCGGTCCCCGGCTGGACCCATTGCCTATGAAGGGTGTAATCGGTGACAACAGTCGCCAAAGGGGAGCTGAGCAAACCTTTGCGCTTGAGGTGCGAGGTCACGGCGGAAGGAACCGGGAAGGTGCTGATCAGCAAAACGGGGTGGTTCCTCCTTAGATACCTCAGAAATCTGCGCCTCCCGCAGCTCTCGATTATCTTCTGGAAGAGAGAGCCGGGCTCCAGCGAGCCGGTATAGGCAAAAAATCTCCGGTAAAGCCAGGGGATATGGATCATCAGGTCGTGATAGGCCACCCTTGTCAGCCAGTCGAACAAAAACCCG